>JAFVEW010000243.1 GCA_017475805.1 Synergistaceae bacterium
GCCGACCATCGTTGGGTCAAGTGCGCTTGTAGGTTCGTCAAAAAGAATAACATTCGGCTTCATTGCGAGAGCGCGGGCTATCGCTATTCTCTCTTTCTGACCGCCTGAAAGCTCATGAGGGTAATTCAGCATTTTTTCAGAAAGTCCAACCTGCCTCAAGAGCTTTATACCTTCGTCAAAGGCTTCTTGTTTGCTTACGCCTTTTAATTTCATCGGAGAAAGCATAATATTTTCAATGACCGTGAGATGACCGAACAGATTAAAGGACTGAAAGACCATTCCCATTTTCTGTCTTATTTTGTGAATATTGCATTTAGGCGAAGTTATCTCTTCATCATCAAGAAAAATTTTGCCGCCGTCAGGACGTTCCAAAAGATTTATGCAGCGCAATAAAGTACTTTTTCCAGTTCCCGAAGGCCCAATTACGGAAATAACATCGCCGTCGTGAATTTCTGCGCTGACATCTGAAAGAGGCGTAACGTTCGGATAAACTTTCCTGACATTTTCCAGCTTAATCATGAATTTCAATCCCCCTTAATATATCGCTTTTCGTTCTTTTTTCCGGCCTTATTTTATTATGAATTATTCCAACGATAATATTTAATATCCCGGCAAGAACAAAATATATTATTGCAACGGCAATCAACGGGAAAAAGGCTTCATAAGTTCTGCTTCTGACGATGTCGCCCATTTTCGTTAAGTCCTGAACTGCGATATAGCCGACAACAGCAGTAGCTTTGATGAGTGCAACAACGGCGGCTTTGTATGACGGCATGAAATGTAATGCTGCCTGAGGAAGTATAATCGTGAAAAACGCCCGTCTATCAGTGAAACCCAACGCATAAGCCGCTTCAAGCTGTCCGGCGTCTAAGGCTTTTACACCAGAAACTAACATTCCGTAAACGCTCGAACCAAAAGTTAAAGTGAATGCAATCACAGCTACCCAAATTCCGGCTATGTCGACTTTTCCGAAAATAATATAATACAAAATCATTAGCAGCACGACCATAGGCATACCCTGAATAAGCCATATAAAGAAACGAGTAATTAGGTTAGCGACTATGTTTCCGCCTCTGCATGAAAGATACACAATAAAACCCAAAATCGTCCCGAAAAAAATCGACATTACAGTTATTATCATTGTGCTTATTATTCCGTCGGCAAAGAGCTTCCATCTGTCTTCACGGATAAAAGTTCTCTCAAAACTTGCTTTAAGCTCATCAATAAATATATTTCTTTCAGGCTCTACGTTTTTCTCGGTCTCGGCCGATTTCATTACAATCAGCACTATCGGAGTTTCTGCGTTAGGGACAGGCGAGAATAACATAGTTTCAGCCCGTTCCTCAGTCCGCGTTATGCTGCCGGTTAAATCGCATTTTCCAGTTTTGATTGAGCCTAAAATTCCTGCAAAATCCATAGGATAGACTTCAAGCCCGTAACCTTTGGATTTACAGAACATTGATGCAATTTCTATATCATAGCCGATGATTTTATTATCTTTTACATAAGCGAACGGCATACGCCCCGTATCTATTGCCATTCTAAGAATGCCGTTATCTGCTGGAAGTTTAGAATAATCTTCAATCGTTCGGAGCTGCTCGTCTTCACTATATATCCATTTATCAGAAAGCTGTTTGATAGTTCCGTTATCCCATAGAGATTTTATGAACTCTGAATATTCGCTGCATATCTTTTGGCCTTTATCGGAATTAGTAAACGCTGAATAAGTGTACGTGTTTTCAAGAGGTTCAGATATATAAGACATATCTTTATGCTCATGCGTCATATATATCGCTGTAGGAAGAGTATTTGTGAAAGCTGCAATTTTACCTGTTTGAAGAGCAAGCGTTACGGCACTCAAATCATTAAAATATTCAATCTGAGCATCAGGGATTTTTTCAGCAACAAAAATATCATGGTTTGCTCCCAAAATAATGCCGATTTTTTTGCCGGATAAATCTTGGAAAGCAGAAGCCTTAGAATTTTCGTCTTTCAAAACTATAATAACATTTCCTGCATGAGCTGAAGGAGTTGACGAAAAGAGAGAAACTTGCGCACGTTCCTCAGTGAAATTCATAGATTGAGAAAAATCGCATTTCCCCGTTTGTACAGCCGCAATCATTCCAGATACGCTGGTCGGAAAAACTTCAAGCCCGTAACCGTGAGCCTCGCAAAATCTTACCGCAATATCCACATCATAGCCTACAACCCGATTATCTTTAATATAAGCTAAAGGAGGCCAAGAAGTATCAACGCCCATCTTCAGAACACCGTTAGGAGCGGGAAGTTTTGAATAATCTTTTACAATTTTTTTGCTCTCATCTTTTCCGAGCCATATTGCTTCAAGATTTTTCATAGTGCCGTCGTCCCATAAAGACTTAAGAAATTTGCTGTATTCTTCGCAAAGTTTTTGACCTTTTTCAGACTTGGTGAATATCGGAGAAAGGTCGCTTGTCCTCAGCCATTGGTCTAAATAAATTAAATCATCGTTGTTATTTATCATGTCTTTTGCGGCGAATATAGTACAGGTTAAAGCGTCGACTTTTCCTGTCTTCAATGCAATCAATACGTCAGAGAGAGCGTCAAAATATTCGATTTTTGCCGTAGGAATTTGTTGAGCTACTAATGTTGCTCCTAAAGTCCCTGTCTGAACTCCTATTTTTTTATTAGCTAAGTCTTCAAATTTTGAGTATTTTCCTAAATTTTTAGGCTTCGTTTCGGGTTTTCTTACAACGAATGAATTTCCGCTTTTCATATTGGGATAAGAAAACAATACGCTTTCTTCTCTCTCGTCAGTACGGGTTATCGCGCCCATTCCGAAATCGCATTTTCCAGTCTGCACTGCAGGAATAACGCCGTTAAAGTTCATCGGGATAATTTCGAGGCCGTAGCCGTAAGCCTCGCAAAATCTCACAGCACAGTCAACGTCATAGCCGACAATCATGTTATCTTTTACATAAGTGCACGGCGGGATTGAAACATCAGCGGCCATTTTTAGAACGCCGTTAGGAGCAGGAAGTTTTGAATAATCTTTTATTATTTTTCTGCTTTCATCATTGCCGAACCATATTAAATCAAGTTCTTGAATTGTTCCGTTCTCCCACTGTTTTTTGAGAAATTCGCTGAATTCATCGCAAAGTTTTCTGCCGTTTTCATTTTTTGCGAATATCGGCGCACCTTCCACATGTGTGAGTTGTTCACCGAAAAAAGCTATGCTGTCGTCCTCTGCCATGATTAATTTCGCTATTGGAATGCCCGTACAAATAGCATCAACTTTTCCTGTTTTCAAAGCGGTGAAAGTGTCAGGTATCGAGTTAAAGTACACGAGCTCTGCTGTAGGCACAAATTTCAACGTAATATCAGGGTGTGTTGAACCCGTTACGACAGCTACTCGTTTTCCAGCAAGAGCAGATACTGATGAATAAACATCGTCTTTGACCATTAAGGCAATTTCTTCAGTGAAGAGAACATCAGAGAAATCAATTTTTTCTGCACGTTCGGGGGGTATATTTAAGTCAGCCATTATGCAATCTATATCACCCGCAGATGCAGCTGTTATAACTCCGCCGTAATCATAATCTCTAAATTCTAATTCAGCTCCGAGCCAAGCCGCGAGCCTTTTTCCAAGTTCAATATCAAAGCCGGTTAATTTATTTCCTTCGTAATAACTATACGGCATGATGAGGCCAACTGTGCCGATTGTAATTTTTAATTCCGGCGACGAAGGCATTTTTATATCAGGCATAGTGAAATTTCTATCGGTTAGCCAACGTTTGCGCATGTCTTGAAAAGTCCCGGAATTTTTGAGCTCCGAAATAAATTTATTAATTTTTTCTTTAAGTCCGGGAATTTTTGAAGCCTTTGAAATTCCTATAGCAATTTCGTTTTTCTCTCCGATTGAGCCGGAAAGAATTTTAACGCCTTTCAAGCCTTCTGAAATCGCAATTTCCATTTGCTGGCGGTCGAAGGCATAAGCGTCGGCTTTTCCCATTTTTACAGCGTCATAAGCTGGCTGGCCGCTAAGATTAAGAATTTTTGCTTTCGGCAAATCTTTTTTCACAGCGTCAACAAATGCTCCTGATTCAGAAGCTACGATTGTAACGGCCTCGTCATTAAGCTGAGAAATCGAATTTATAGCAAAACTTTCTGAAAAACTCCAAAAAATCACGAGCAATATTAACGTAACTTTTTTTAGTAAGCTCAATAAATTCACGAATTTGATACCTCCCAAAATTTAATTTTATTATTATAATTCGCTAAGAAAAATTTTTGCTGGAGAGGTTAAAAATTCATGAAGAAAAAATTTTTATGTTCTTTGATTTTTATTTTATTATTCACAGCCGTAGCTTTTGCTGAAGTTGTCGGGACTTTGTCCTCAAATGTCGCTGAAAGTTATAAAGAAAATCTTTTAGCTGCAGTCTTCGATAAAGATTTCAAGTCCGAAGGTACGTCAATGAAATTTTATGATTCGACTATCTTGATGCAAATGGCTCTGAACAAAGGAGAGATTGATGTTTTTGCTGCTCCTGAGTTCGTCGGCGAATATATGTTGCGAACGAATCCTGAATATAAAATGCGCGGCTTTTTAATCAGCAAAAATCCTGTTGCGCTTGCATTCGGTTTTCTTGAAGAAAAAACAGAACTTCGTAACAGATTCAGCAAGATTATTGAAGACATTGAAAACGAAGGCAAAATAGGGATATTAGCGAGAGATTTTATAACCGGCCCGAACGCTGCTAATCCTGCGACAGTTGAATTTGAAAAATTTGAAGGAGCTGAAACAATCACCGTCGCAGTAACAGGGGATATGCCGCCTCTTGATTACGTTGCTGCTGACGGCTGGCCTGCGGGTTTTAACACAGCTATTCTTGCGGAGATTGGCCGACGTCTTCACATTAATATTAAGATTGTAAACGTTGAAACGGGTTCAAGAGCAATGATTTTGAAATCGGGCCGTGCTGATGTTGTTTTTTGGTTTCAGATTTTTTCAGGCTATGAATCTTTTACAAAACAGCCCGACATTCCCGAAGGAGTTATCGTCTCAACGCCTTATTACGGTTGGAATAAAACAATGTTAATAGGCTTGAAGAAATAAATTAAAATTTCAGCGTTATTTTTATATTAAAACTAATCCCCTTACGTTTTTGAAAGCGTGAGGGGACTTTTACTATTTTTATACCTTGACAAACTGTTCGAGGGGGGGGGTAAACTTTTAGAAATTTTAAGATAATTAGTAGTCGTGTCCTTGATTTCCGTGCCGGAAGTTTTTTCATTAGAAATTTATTTTTTAGCGCAAATGTTTTTAATTTTTATTGTACAAAGCAGGTGATTTTTTGAGTATTTTATTAAAGATTTCTCTTAGCATTTTAGTCACTTTGCTATTAACCTTCAAAATTATTGATTCTTCTGAGTTAAAGAACTTTGATACAGATGATCATGATAAGGCGAAATTTTTTCTTGCAGTAGTTGGTGTGGTATTTGTGGGAATGTTAGCGATTACGTACATGGTACTTTCTTTTTTAGAAGGTACTTTTTTCACAGAAGATACGCCCAAAATCGAAGAAACACCGCCGGCAATTCAACAGCAGGCCGAGCAGCCCAAGCCAACGGAAAATATTGACCTAATGGGCATTATAAAAAAATCAAAATAACAGGGAGCAGGTGATTTTTTTGGAAGAATTTTTCATGTCTGTACATTATATTGCTGGTGTTGTTGGTTCTGTACTTATAGCTATGTTCATTGCTGCCAGTGCCGGGACAATAGCTATGTTTGTTTTTGATAATGATGCAGGATATTTGATTACGTCTGTAATATTTATACTGTCTATGTATCTGCTGGTATATCGGAATGTTCTCGGTTTTTTACCAGAAGATACGTCCAAAGTCGAAGAAACGCCGCCTGCAATATCGCAACAGTACGAACAACCTAAGCCGATAAATGAAACGCCGCTCGTAGTGCAACAACAGCCCGAAGAGTCAAAGTCAGATGACGTTGAGGTGGACGTTGACATAAACATCGACCTAATGGGAATTATAAGGAAATCAAAATAATTATAGAAAGGTGAGATTTTTTAATGAAACATAATGTGAAATTTTTTGCTGTAATTATCTTTGCGGTTTTGTTTTTGTCTTCGCAAGCTAAATCTGCCGAACATATATTGCCTCAAAATATTTCTAACAACTGGAACGAACTGACGGGGACTCTTTCGTTTGCTTTTTCAAAGCGCGATATGCCTGTAAAGCCTACGGTGAAAAACAACGCGAGTCTGAAAGCTCAGGAAGAACGTTTGAGGGATAGTTTAGGAGCTTCAAATTTTTGGGGAAGTTCAAATTTTGAGAACGAACTGACAAAATGGACGGAAGAATTTGAAACTGGAGCAGAAGCCGAGTCATCCAGGATTGCAGACCTTAAAGCAGAAAGGTTTAATCTTATAAAAAGACGCGCAAACATTCTTGAGCATGAGTCCTCGTGGTTCGGCAAAAAGAAACGTGAAGAAGACGCGATTAACGCAAGGCTTGATGAAATTGGAAACGAACTTTCAGCCCGAGAAGCAAAGCTCAATAGAATAAATCAAGCAGTTTTAAGACAGCTTAAAGCAACCCTTAACGAATCAGACGATAAAGCATCAAGTGCCCGTTACAAATCGGCATTCGCAAAACTCGAGAAACAAATTCAGGATAATATTTCCGCTCTTGAACTTGAAAATGAACGTCTACGCGAAAATTCAATCAATAAACTTCTTGATAAAGCCATTGAGCTTCTCACGTCAGAAGAAGTTAAAAATTTCCGTCATAAAAATGAAGCATTGAAACAGACCCTTCGTAATCTTCAAATTGAATTAGATACACTTCAAAACCAGCAGTTAAGCGCAAGAGGAAACGATTTAGACAAGATAACAAAACGCATCACTGAAATTGAAACTCAAATTCCAATGACGAAACAGCGCATGAAAGATTCAAAGGCTGAAATGATAGAAACATTAGAAAAGACGGACTTAAAACTGACTTCTTCACAATGGAATCATCTTTTCACTTTTGTTACGGGAGATGATTATCTTCAAAACGCGACGATTTTTGAAAACGTTAAATCGGTAATGGAACAGCTTGCTTCTCTTATGCGGGCAAATCAGGGAAATCTTGAAATCGAAAACCGTTATCTTGGTATACGAATCGTACTTTATGACCTTTTGATATACATGTACAATGATTTTATAACGAAAATTGATAATAAATATATTCCACAGCTCAACAAACTTTTAACTGAAGCAGAAGGAACTTACAAAATGTCCCTTGAAGCTGCGAAACGCTATAACTCCGATCGAAATAAAAAAGCCGCAGAGAGAGCTGTTCAAACGACAGAAAAATTACTGAAGGCCGGAAAATTGTATGTCGATGTCCTGAAACGTCAGCGTGAAAGTGCGGAAAGAACTTTGTCAATGCTTCGAGAAGATCGCGATTTTCAAGAACTGTATTATCAAGTTGAACAGAGTGCCAGCGCGATGGTTATTTTGATTGAAACAGGGCTTGAACATTTTGAATCAATACAAAAATTATCAATTCCCGAACTTGAAATGCTTGATGATAATGCCGTAGCTGATGAGTTAGATACAATTAACGAGCAGCTTCAAGCGATGACAGCGTCAGATTAAATTAAAAAACTTCTAAAAAATATGCTACAATTTGAACAATAAAAAAATTCCTCTTGTGATTCGGAAATCATGAGAGGAATTTTCTTTTTTTCAACTACAAAAATTTTAATTTTTATTTCTTGTCATCGATATTTTGTGAAAATTTTAGCAAATCGCATGTCTTTTTCTTTAGCCAATGCCAAAAACGTTATGGTTTACTTGACAGAACACATTTTATAAAAATTAATTAATATTCCGGTCATTTCATTTAATTTTTTCACAAAAATGTATTATCGTATTATTTGCAGGTCACATTTTTATAATTTTTTCCAAATTCTTCCATAGCAATCAGCAAAGGCTTCAAACTCAAGCCAAGCTCGCTCAAAGAATATTCTACGCTTCGAGGCCGTGTCTCATAAATTTTTCGTATTACTAATCCGTCTTCTTCCATTGAACGTAGGCTTTCAGTTAAAACTTTGTGGCTTATGGGAGATAAATTCTTTTTTAATTCGTTAAATCGCCAAGAGCGCGCTAATAAATTTCTTAATATTAATAATTTCCATTTGCTTCCGATTAATTTGACAGTCGTAGCGACAGGGCAGTCAGGCATTTCGTTTTTTGAAAGCATAAAATTTTTTCACCTCTTAATCAAAATTATACGGGTTACAAAAAAGTGCCTTCTTTTCAAAAATTATTTTTTCTTTTATCATAATAAAAATTTTATA
>JAFVEW010000244.1 GCA_017475805.1 Synergistaceae bacterium
AGAACATTAATTTTCGTCCAGGTGTCAAGTTTCTCAAATTCACCTTCATCGGGAAGAAACCTGTTGCTCTCGGAGTCATTCGCGGTAAAACAGATACAATAACAACGCCGGTGCCGCCGCTTGCGTTAGAGACTCTCGGTAAGTTCTTAGCAACATCTTCAAACACCGCTTCAATTTTTTCTGCCTGCGCATTCAAATTGCCGTTAGCCGTTTCAATATAAATGTCGTTGGTGGATTTCAAGTCATTAGCTGCGGCTTTCACCATGTCAAGATCAACATCATCGTCATCAACATCATTCTCGCTGAGAGTTGATAAATCACTGGCGATTTGATTAACTTCTGCCTCTGACACGGCCTCCGGAGTTACGACTTTGGGCTGTACCGATAAAGTTTCATTGGCTGCCTGAAGAGCTTCACTAGCAGTTTCACTATTAGCAATGATGTCAGTTCCTGCTGGTTTTGTTGTGTCCTCGACTACGCCGTCGTTCTGAGCTTCTGCCGCTGCGTCCGCAGATTCTGCGGCTTTATTTTTTACTGCGGCTTCGATCTCATCTTTTGTCAACACAGCAATTTCTTCAGAAGTAAGGGACTCGTTCAGCGTGTTTACAACGTCTATCGCAGCGTCCTGAGTAACCGGGTCAGAATCTGACAATACTTCAATAATAGCTTGTCCAGCCGGCGATTCAGACACTGTATCGTCCATATTTTCTACAAGCTCTTTTGCCTCCTCGTTTGTGATGGGCGTTTCCGTTTCAGTGCTTTCGCTGCTACTGCCACCTGAACCATTACTTGAATCGTTGCTTGAACTGCTACTGTCAGAACTTGAACTACCGCCACTACTACTTCCACTGTCTGAACTTGAGCCGCTGTTGCTGCTACCAGTGCCTGAACTGCTATTGCCGCTTCCCGAATTGGAACTACCGCCGCCACCTGTGCTCGGTGTTGTAGGAGTAGCTTCTTTTATTGCAGCAGTCGCTTTGTCTAATGCCGCTTGAGCAGCCTCAGGGCTGGCGCCATTCGAGTCGTCTTTAGTAAGATTCTCTATTGCTGTTTTCGCGTCATCAAGAGCTTTTTTTGCAGAATCGTATTTTGTTTTTACTGTAGCGTCTGCCGGCTCAGTTAATTTATAAAAATCTTTCGATGCCGTCTCAAAAGCTTCTTGCAGGTTTGTTAATACCGTAGCCGCTACTACGACGAAATAGTCGCCGCTCTTAATGACTGTTTTACTTGTATCCTCTACGAAGGCTTTTATGTCGGCACTTTTGAGAGAGCCGCCTAATTTGAATTTCCCTCCTTCAATGGTGATAGTACCTTTTACATCTTTATTATCATTTTGGTCACCGCTGACCTTGATTTTTTCAAGGCCGTTAAATATTCCGCCGCCGATGATAATTTTTCCACCAGATGTACGAGTTCCTCTGACTGTTTCAATTTCTTTAATATTGAAAGTTCCACCATTTATTGTTATAGTGCCGTTAATACTATTTTTAGTTGAGTTTTGGTTTAAAGTAGATATAGTATTAGTGGTAAAAGTTCCATCTTCAATTGTTAAGCTATGAGTTGCATTATTAGCAGCAGTTTGATTGTGCCATGTAATAAGTCCTGCCCAATCTGTTGCCGTCGTTTCTATCTTCACATTACTTCCATTGATTGTACCTGTAGAGCTACCTCCCTCATTAGTAACGCATACAGCCTGACTTGTCCCTTTAATCTCTCCGCCTGTAATCTCGAGTACTCCTTGTCCACTGGAATTTCCAATAGCAAAAACAGTCGCAGCATTATTACCACCCTCAATAGTTCCATTAGATATTTTGAGCGTTCCGTATCGCACTCCAACCATCGAACCATTACTTGACTTAAGATTGCCAGATTTTATTTCAATAGTTGCACCGCCAGAGCCTAAAATGGAAGCGTTAGGGCCACTTACGTTATTTGTATTAATAGTTGCACCATCAATTATTAGTTTTGATTGACTTCCTTCAACTAAGATTACTTCAGACTCATTAGTTATACTATTAGTTGTAATCGTCAATCCTTCTCCGAGCGTCAACGTACCGCTCGTAACTTTGATACCTTTATCGACTTTTATCGTTATTTTATAGTTATTACCAATTATTTTTGTATCAGTTGTAAACGTTTTAACAGATGAAATTTCTACATCTTCTGTCAAACTTATTATCCCATTTGATGCACCTGGAAGATCAGCTGCCCACGCTCCCGCGCACAAACTGAAAACGAGTGCACACAACAACACGAATATACTAATTCGCTTCATATATAAATCAATTCCTTTCAAAAAAATTTTTTAATGCGCGAAAAATTTTACCCCCCCCTTAAAACTGTCAATAAACTTTTTAGGAATTAAAGCATTTTAGAAAGATTTAGTTAAAAATAGTCAGAAAACACAACAAAAAAGCCCCGAATTTATCGGAGCCTTTATTAATTTTCGGATTTCGGATTGGGAAATAAAAATTTTTTTTAACTTCCTAAAATTCTTACTTAACTATAACGTTATAGTTCCAAGTGTTCTGGTCATAAGGAAGGCCGGTCGCAACGATTGAAATTATATGGTTGCCCGGAAGCATATTCTCGGCTTCAGTGTCGGGTCTGTAGGCGTATTGATAGTCGGGCTTATCCGTGAGAGGCAGGCTGACTCTGAATGAATATTTGCCGTCGCCCTCATCTTTAATTTCAGCATCGTAAGGCGTGATGATCGGAGCTTTGTTTCCGGCTTCGAGTGTTCCGCGATCGAGATAGGCGTTCACTGTGCCTTTGCCCTCATTGAAGGCCGCGTCTTTAGTCGTGATTGTTCCAGCGACAACAACATTTTTATTTTTATCGAAATCTTCAGGCATGTCGAGTTTAATTCCTTCAGCGAGTGAAAAGTCTTTGCCCATTGCAGCTAATTTAACGCTGTCGATTTCGATTGCTTCTGTATTGAAAGTTTCAAGTTCTGCAGGTTTATCAACGAGACTAATTTTGACGTTATTAAGCTCAAAATTTTTAACGTTCGATAAGCTAATCGCGTTCTCGACTCCATAAACAGTAACGTCTTTGACTTTAATATTCGTCATAGGGGCGCGTTCGTAGGCTTTCCATAAAATTGCATTCTTGGCCATAACAGGCGCGTCAGGTTTCCCGGCCGTGATGTTCGACATATAAACGCCTTTAAGCTGAGGAGTGTAAGGTCCTAAGTCGCCCTCTTTATCCTGAGCAGAGCCGAGCGTATATTGAGTCTCGCCGTACATTAAAGCGTTTGAACATTTAGCAACGGTGTTATCTTTGAAGTAAATATTTTCGATGAGTCCGCCGCGATAAGAGTTAGTCTTAAAACGAAGAACCTGCTGAAGTTCCATGCTGTCGAAGTGATTATCGTGGGCGAAAACGTTGCTTATACCGCCGGTGCATTCAGATCCGCAGGTAACGCCGCCATGTCCGTCAGCAAAGACGCAATTTCTAATAATAATATTTCCGCAAGATTCTCCGCCGACCTTGCCGCGATTATAACCGTCTCTATTTTTGCCGGATTTAATAGCTATGCAGTCATCGCCGGTACTGAACGAGCAATTTTCAATAATAACAAAGTGCGTAGACTCGGGGTTAACGCCGTCATTATTAGAGCCGTGTGAATCAATTTCAAGTCCGCGTATCAAAAGATTTCTGCAGCGGAGAGGGTGAACTTCCCACATCGGCGAGTTAATAATTCTAATTCCTTCAATTAAAATATTTTCGCTGGCGTAAGGCTCAACAGTGCAGGGTCTTAAAAGCGAACGCAAAGGCGTAACATCTTTCGGCGTATCGATATATTCGACTTTCTCGATATTATCCCAGTCGATTAACATCGTAGCGATTTTTTCAGGAGCTGGCGTAACACCGTCAGTTAAAATTCTGCGTTCAACAGGTACAGCCTGGTCGCTCCATTGTTTAACGAGAACGTCAACGACTTCGGCCTGATTAGGAAATCCAAATGAACCGCGTTTCCATGCCTGCCAGTTATAAGGGTCAGCCTGCGGGTTAAGAGTTCCCTTGCCCGTCAAAGCGATATTCTTAGCATGAAAAGAACGTATAGGAGCAGCATAATTATATGTATCGTTGCCCTCAAAGCTTGTTAAGACCATCGGATAATATTTATTTGAAATATTCCGCATGAAACGAAGCTCTGTGCCTTCAGCTAAATAAAGATTGACGTTGCTCTTAATTTCGATTGAGCCAGTATAATAAATGGTAGGATTTTCGCGGGTTGCTCCGGCCTGTGCAGGAACAACAACACGTCCGCCGCCTGCTTTGCTTGCATCATCGATAGCTGTTTGAATAGCTTTCGTGAAATCTTTGACGGTCTGAGTCATTTTCTTATGACCTTCACCGCCGTCGCTCACGAAATATTCTTCTTCGGCATCATCTACGAGTCCTGCGTATTTGCCTTTGGTTACAACAAAATCAACGTCAGGGAACGTCGGAGTATTGGCTTTAACTGTTTGTTCGATGTTCGCGTAAATTTCATCGTTCCAGTAATCGTCAGCAGCAAAAGCTCCTGCTACGCAGGATAAACAAAGACACAGCAAAATAAAAACACTACATAATTTTTTCATTGGTGAACCTCCTGAATATGAAAATAAATTTTTGTAAAATTTTTTAGTTTCCAAATTGTATCATTACACTGTTATAATTTCTTCATCATAATTCAAATATCAAAATAAAAATCAAGGAGGGAATTTCAAGAATGAAGCGAAAAATTTTTCTTGGCATTGTCGTTTCGTTGGCTCTTTGCTCATGCGCATTTGCTCAAATCGACAGCACCGTTGTCGAAGCAGCTTGGAGAAAAATAGCAACGACCGACGGCTTTGAAGTTGTTAAAATTAATTACGAGAAGGACGACTCGCCCAACGCTTGGGTTCAGTTCAAATCTCAAAAAGATTTCAGCGTCCATGTTACTCAAGGGCTAATGAAAATCTTAGACACCGAAGAACAAATCGCCGGAGTCTTAGGCCACGAGATAGGACATGTCAGGCTCGGCCATTACAACAAAGGAGTAAGCCGCAACATAGGCTGGGCTCTTTTAGGCGCGGCTCTTGGAAAAGTGGGAGGTACAGGCGGAAAAATAGCTCAAGCTGCAGGAAGCGTAGGAATGAATTTAGCCGAGAGCGGCTTTTCAAGAGGTCAAGAAGTCGAAGCTGACGACTATGGCACAGAATTATTAAAGAAAGCTGGCTATGACCCTATGGGACTCTATCGCGCCATGAAAGCCTTTGCTGACAATAAATATGTAACGCAACCGAACGGATTTAACTCACACCCGCCGACGGCTCGAAGATTACAGCATTTAAGAGAAAAAGCAAATTCGTTAAAAAAGTAAAATAAAATGGACATCTTGTACGAAATTGAAGAGATTTTTCAGGTTATAGTTCAGTGCGGCGTTTTGTTGCTTGAATGTACGGGAGTAATAACACTTTTATTTACTACAGTGAAAACTATTTGGGGCTGCATCAGGCGAGACCCCAAAATTAGATTGACACTCGCGAAGGGAATTGCTTTGGCTCTCGAATTTAAGTTAGGCGGCGAGGTCTTGAGAACTGTCATAGTCCGAGAATGGAGCGAACTCGCGATTTTAGGGGCAATAATTTTGTTGCGGGGAGCGTTAACTTTCTTAATTCACTGGGAAATTAAAACAGAAGAGG
>JAFVEW010000018.1 GCA_017475805.1 Synergistaceae bacterium
GAGGAACGCAATATACTTCGAAAATATTTCGACAGTTAATTGATGAACTAGGTTTCCGTCAGTCGCTTTCAGCTCCAGGTTGTCCTTATGATAATGCAGTAGTTGAAACATTCTTCAAATTTCTCAAAAAGGAAGAAATAAATAGACGAAAGTTTTCGCAAATTGAAGAAGTAAAACAGTCTGTATTTTCTTATATTGAAGGATATTATAATAAAAAGCGGCCTCATAGTGCTAATGGCGGACTTTCTCCAGATGAGGGAGAAGCGGAATTTTGGACAAAAAAGAAGTAATTTTTTATTTATTTTACTTTTTCGTGTCCACTTTATTGAATATTATCCAATATTTCATCGTATGCCATAACTTTATATTGTACATTTTTTAATTTTTTTAGCTATAAAATTAAGATTTTTGTAGTAATAAAAAATAAATTCCCGACTCGCGCCAGGAACTCTTCTCTAAGAGATTATAACATAAAAAATAAAATTTTGTTTCGTTAATTTTCTTCTTGAGCTTCTTCTTTTTCTGCTTTTTCTTTCTTTTCTTTTTCAACGATTGCTTGAATCTCTTCGTTGTTAATGACTTCTTTTTTCTGCAGAGTTTCAGCAACTTCATGCAAAACTTTTTCATGTTCCTTCAAAATATTAATCGCTTGATCTTGAGCTTCAGTTACAAGCCTGCGGATTTCAGCGTCAATAGTCTGTGCTGTAGCGTCGCCTGTGTCTTCGCGGATTTGAGTCGCACCGCCTAAATACATCATCGTTGGAGCTGCGTAACGAACAGGGCCAAGCTCTGATGACATTCCAAACTCAATAACCATTCGCCGTGCAGTTTCAGTTGCTCGTTCTAAGTCATTCGATGCTCCTGTAGTAGGTTCGTCGAAAACTAAAAGTTCAGCCGCCCGACCGCCGAGCATTACAGCCATTCGAGTTTTTAATTCATTTTCGCTGACTAAATATTGATCTTCTGTCGGCATTTGCATAGTGTAACCTAAAGCACCTTTAGTTGTCGGAATAATGCTGACTTTATGAACAGGGTCAGAGCCCGGCAAATAGCAGGCTACGAGGGCGTGTCCCGTCTCATGATAAGCGACTTTTTTGCGAATTTCAGGAGTTAATGGCGTTTTTCTTTGAAGACCTGCAACGACTCTTTCTATCGCTAAATCAAAATCATTAGTAGAAACACTGTCGGCTTTGCGTCGTGCTGCTAAGAGTGCTGCTTCATTAGCAATATTTGCTAATTCTGCTCCTGAAAATCCCGGCGTAACTTTCGCAATTTCACGCAAATTAACTTCTTGAGCAAGCGGAATTTTTCGAGTATGAATTTTCAAAATTTCTTCGCGGCCTTCTTCAGTCGGAAGGACAACTTGAATTTGTCTGTCAAAACGTCCCGGCCTCAATAAAGCCTGATCTAAAATTTCCGGTCTGTTAGTCGCGCCCATGATAACTATGCCGTCATTTTCTTCAAATCCGTCCATCTCTGCTAATAGTTGGTTAAGCGTGTTCTCCTGCTCTGAATTTCCGTTATAAGCGTTCATTCTTGATTGTCCTATAGCGTCGATTTCGTCCATGAAAATAATACACGGAGCTTTTTTCTTAGCTTGGTCGAATAAATCTCTGACACGAGCCGCGCCGACGCCTACAAACATTTCAACGAAACTTGAGCCGGTTATAAAAAAGAACGGAACATCAGCTTCACCCGCCGTAGCCTTAGCGAGTAAAGTTTTACCTGTGCCGGGAGGACCTACAAGCAAGACACCGCGAGGCAATTTCGCACCGAATTTGTCAAAGCGTTTAGGGTCTTTCAAAAAATCTATAATTTCTCGAAGTTCGACTTCCGCTTCACCTGCGCCGCCTATGTCATTAAAATGAACGCCCGTTAATTCACCCTGAAGTTCTTTAGCCCGGCTTCGGCCAAAAGAGAAAATGCTTCCTATACCTCCGCCGCCTGCGCCTCCCATGTTCTTAAAAATGAAATACCAAAGAATCATTAAAGGCAGCAGCGGGAGCAAAATTCCCATTAATAAATCCATAATAGTGTCGCGTTGAGCAATCCCGCCGAATTTAATATTAGACTTTGAGAGTTTTTCGATTAATGACGGATCATCGAGCCTCACGACGCTTTTAATGCTGCCGTTGCCGGGAGTTTTGCTTTTTCTATTTTTATTTGAAAAAATTACGCCGCCGACTATAGGTCTTTTATCCGGGCTTGTCGCGCCTTCTTTGAGGGCGTAAGTTATGCGGCTTTCTGTGATGTCAAGAGTTTCGATAATATTTTTATCTAAGTCAGCTAAAAATTCGCTGTAAGGCACCTCGCCCTGCTTTTCAACATAAGGTTTATAAATATATTCTGAGAAAAGCCACGTCGCTATTAATGCGCCTAAGAAAAACCATACTGAAAATTTTTGTCCTTTGTTCATTTTGAAAAATTTATAGCTTAAAATCCTTTCTTAATTTCTTTTCTTAAAATTTTTATTTAATTCCTAATTGATTAAAAAAAGCTCTGCCGCTATTGTTGCGTTGCCTTCGCTCTTTAAGTCTAAAAAATTCTTCGTCAATTTCGTCGCGTTCTGATTGAGCAACGGGCATAAGATTAAGAAAATTATCTAACTTGTTCTCTAAATCTTCAATTTCTTTTTTGCCCGGCGGAGCTGTCCTCCCGATATTTTTAAGACTCATTACTGCTAAGTCAGCGATTAAAATTGCCATGTCGTGAAGTTCTTTATCAGTCCGGGAATTTTTTTCGCTGTCGTCTTCGTCATCAGGATTATTTTTGACTCTCGTTGCAAAACATAAAAATCCTACAGCCATTGCAAGCCACGCGGCACCGCCTGGTATATTATCAATATAAAACATATAGCCCGCGAAAATGCTCGTGATTAATCCGGCGCAAAATAAAGCCCATCGAAAAAGTTTTTCAATCATTTATAATTTTTAATATTAAATCTCTAAGTTCTCGTGAAGCAATTTCTAAATCGTCATTTATAACGACGTAATCATATTTATCTTTTAATTCGAGTTCTTTTCTCGCATTATTTAATCTTAATTTCAAATTTTCTTCTGTTTCTGTATGTCTGTCTCGAAGCCTTTTTTCTAATTCTTCAATCGAAGGCGGCGCGATAAAAATTAAAATTGAATCTGAAATCTTTTCACGGACTTGCAAAGCTCCCTGAACGTCAATCTCAAGCAGAACACTTTTACCTGCTTCTAATTCTTTCATGACGTCGGCTTTAAGAGTCCCGTAAAAATCCGCATGAACATGAGCGTATTCTAAAAATAAATTTTTTTCTATATCTTCTTTGAATTTTTCGTGAGTTATAAATCTATATTGAACGCCGTCAAATTCGCCTTCTCGAGGTTTTCTCGTCGTGCATGAAATTGAATAAACTAAATCTTTAATATCATCAAGAGCCCGTTCTCTTAAAGTTCCTTTGCCTGCGCCGCTCGGCCCTGAAATTACGAATAATTTTCCCGGTTTATTTTTAATTTTATTCGACATTTTGGATTTGTTCTCTCATTCTTTCGATGCAAGTTTTAGCTTCGACGACAAGCCAGCGAAATTCAGCGTCATTAACTTTTGAGCCCATAGTATTAACTTCGCGGAGCATTTCTTGAATCAAAAAATCTAATTTTTTTCCTGAAGTTTCTTCGCTGTCCATAACCTGATGAAATTTTCCTGCGTGAGCTTCCATTCGCGCAATTTCTTCTGAAATGTCCCAACGGTCAGCCGCGAGTGTAACTTCTTCAGCTATTCGAGGCTCGTCTATTTCAAGATTATAATGTTCTAAAACTTCCGTGATTCTTGATTTTATAGATTCTAAGGCGTCATTGCGGGCAATTTTCCAACGTTCGTTCATATCAGCTAATAATTTTTCGAGCAAAGCTAAATCTCCGGCAATTTTTAATTTTAATTTTTCGCCTTCGGATTTTTTCATTTCCATTAAAGAAATAATAGCTTCTCTTGCTATGTCGTCCCAAACGTCAAGATTTTCAAGGGCAGCTTGAGCCGCCGCGTTAGAATCTGCACCGATTAAGCCGGGAATCATTAATAAATCCGTTAGATTATAAGAAAAATCGAGATTATTTTTATCTGCGATATTTCTAATTTGATTATATAAATTCATAATGCTGTCTTCATTAATCACGGGAATTTGAGCACCGGGATTCCAAGTTATCGAAACAGAGAGCTTGACTTTACCGCGCCCTATTAAAGAGCGCATTAAATTTAAGAGTCTATTTTCAAGTGAAATTAATTCTTGCGGAAGTCTTACGGAAAAATCTTGAAATTTATGATTTATCGAAGATATTTCGACAACGACAGTACCCCACGAAAATTCGCAAGACTTGCTGCCGAAGCCTGTCATGCTTAAAAACATTTTTATTTTTTATCTCCTTAGTTAAGTTAAAGAGCTATAATTTTTTTCTAAACTTTCTCTAATTCTTTCATGGCCTTGTCTAATTCAGCCATGATTACATTTCGTCCGTCTTTGCTTTTATAAATTTCTTCCGTGAAGGTCAGGGGCTTGCCAAAAATGATTTTAATTTTCTTAGGCTTAACAAATTTCGCGCCCGTCGGCATTGCTTCATAAGAACCTTTAATAATTGCAGGCAATATCGGAGCTTCACAACGCGCCGCAATCACAGCTACGCCGCCTTCAAGAGGCTGTAATTTTCCGTCTAAACTTCGTCCGCCTTCAGGGAAAATTAAAACGTCGCTGCCGTCTTGATAAAGTTTCATGAAGCCGCGCAAAGCTCCCGCCGCCGAAGCGTTAGAATCTCGTGCTACAGGTACAGCTCCAAGTGCACGAATACAAGCAGCAAAGATTTTGTTATGGAATAATTCTTCTTTAGCGAAATATCGTAACATTCTTGGGAAGAAACACCCGACAACTAACGGATCTAAATTGCTTACGTGATTGCAGGCAACTATAAATTTTTGATTAGGGTTAATTTTTTCGAGCCACTTGACGGAACAGCGATTATAAATTTTCAGTAAAAAAATAAAAAAATATTTGACAATGGCATAAAAAATTTTGCTTTGTTGATTTTTCATTTTGCTAATGCCTCATTAACATGTTCAACGATAAAATTGACGGCTTGTTCTTCAGTCAAATCCGAAGTATCTAAATAAATCGCTCCTTCAGGAACACTCAGCGGCGCAAGCTCACGAGTCGAGTCGTTAATGTCGCGCTGCTTAATCGAACTTAAAATTTCGTCATAATCAGCTTCTTGGCCTTTAGAAATTCTTTCGAGATAACGGCGTTTTGCACGAGCTTCAGGGCTTGCAGTCAAAAAAAATTTAACTTTAGCGCCAGGAAAAACAACGCTCCCGACGTCTCTGCCTTCAGCGATGAGAGAACCGTAATGTTCCTGATCCTTTTGAAGACCAAGCAGTGCAGCACGAACTAAAGGCACAGCAGAATAAACCGAAGCAAGTTCATCAACTTCGGGAGTTCTGATTTCGCCGCTGACATCAAAGCCATTAACAAGCACAGAATTTTGTTTTAACTCTATCTTAATTTCGCTGAGAGCTTCGCGCAAAAATTCTTCGCTGTCCGGCTTAATTTCGGACTTCGCTAAAATCAGCGCGATTGCTCTGTAAATTGCCCCGGTGTCGAGATACTTAATCCCAAGTTCAAGGGCGGCACGTTTAGCAACAGAACTCTTCCCCGCACCTGCAGGGCCGTCAATCGTTACGACATAGTTCATAATAATAGATTAAAGTCCAGCCATGTCGCCCATATCCGTAGAAACAGAAGAAACGAAATCGATCATTTCAGCTAATAACGCTTCAAAATTTTTTATTCCGAGTCTTTCAAGAGGCTCTGGGAACATATAAGACTGCAGACCGTCAGCACCGAGACCAATTCCGAGCATTAAGCAGATCGAATTAGCAACAGTAACAATATCGAGCAAAGGCTGATGCTGCAATTTATCTTCAGGAATTTCGTTAGGTCTATGATGATAGGCCACCGCTATTCTATAGGCTTCAGGCATTTCCCATTTCTTGACCATGATTTCACCGATAGCAGCGTGATCAAAACCTAAAACATTAACTTCTGCCTGAGTAAACGGAATATGTTTTTCTTCGACCATTTTGACAATAATTCCATAGCCGAAGCGGACATAGTCGTTAAGAATTACTTTGCCGATGTCGTGAAGCAAGCCACCTACATAAGCATCTTCCTGCGGGACTTTGCCTGTAATTCTCGCTAACTCTCTTGAAGTGTAAGCTACCATTAAAGAATGTCGCCACAGTTCGCCCCTGTCAAGCGCGTAACCTGTCAAACCTTTGTCCATAGCTGAGTAAACCGTCGCGGCTAAGATTAAATTTCTGACACTCTTATAACCGAGCAGCGCAATAGCCTCTGAAATATTTGAGATAGTTCGCGTCATTCCATAAGCTCCTGAATTAGCAAGTTTCAAAATTCGCAGGACAAGTCCTTCGTCTCTTGAAAGGCTTTTCGCAACGTCAGCAGCGTTACTTTCAGGGTCATTTAATTTTTTCATCGTTTCGATAACGAATTGCGGGAACGATTTTATATCTGACATTTTGCTGATAATTTTATTTTTTATAATTTCTCTTGATTTCTCGTCGATCTCACTCATGAACATTGCCTCCTTTTTGAAAAATTAAACTACTCCGCCATTGAATATTTTAGTGTACAGCTCTGAAAAAGACAAACGCATAAATTCACCGGGCTTTAATTTTTCGAGAGTCATAGCTCCGATTTTTCGGCGAATTAATCTTTTAACATTGAAGCCAGCTTGTTTAGCCATTATTCTAATTTCGCGTTTAAGTCCTTCAGCTATAATTATATTTATCCATTGATTTTTAGGTTCTCTGTCCATGACATTAATACTTATCGGCTTAACGAGTCGGCCTTCTGTAATTTCAAAGCCGCGACGCCATCTTTCAAGCTGCTTATTATTAATAGGAAGATTTAATAAAGCCTCGTATTCTTTATGAATTTCTTTAGACGGGTGCAAAACATTTTGAGTAAAATTCCCGTCGTTTGTTAAAATCAAAAGTCCTTCGCTTTCCTTATCTAATCTTCCAACAGGATAGAGTCTTTCTTTGCAATCCTTAATTAAATCAATTATAACAGGATCATATTTATCGCTGACGGCGCAGACATAGCCGACGGGTTTATTAATAACATAATAGACATGCTCAGAAAATTTCAAAATTTTTTTGTCGAGAGTTACTGTGTCATTTTCTGTGTCAACTTGAAAAAACGGAGCTAAAACAATTTTACCGTTGACCTGAACATGGCCTTCAAGAATTATAATTTCAGATTTCCGCCTTGAAGCTACTCCGCACGATGATAAAAAAGAATTAAGACGCAAAATTAATTTTCATCTCCTGTCCAGTCTTGAAGAATTAAACCGGGGACTCTTGAAAATTCTTTTACGTTATGAGTGATAACTGTGAAATTTCTTGCAATTCCCTGAGCGGCGATCATAACATCATAAAGCCCGATTGGCAGACCTTGCCGTTCGAGACCTGCGCGAATTTTACCGCAGACTTCAGCGTCTTCATGAGTAAACGGCGTGATATTAAATGTAGAAATAAATTCATTCATTCTCAGAACATTATTTTCACTCCATTTACTTTTCATAGCTCCGTAATGAAGTTCGCTGATAACAACAGTAGAAATATAAATATCGTCAGAGGGTAAGGAAATTAATTTTTTTCTCACCCATGGATATTTATTATTCATTGCGTAGATGCAAATGTTTGTATCGATGAGATACATTGAAAAATCCCCTTAAGGTTTTACATTCAGCATAGGCTGATTACGGTCTTCCATGAAATCATCAGGGAATGTTCCTGCTGTTTGTTTGAAAGGTAGCCAGCGGTCATTTGTAGGCCACAAAAAAACAACTCCTCCTGACTCATTCACAAATAACTCTTCTTGATTTAACTGAAATTCTTTTGGTAATAAAATAGCTTGTCCTTTGTCGTTTTGAATAACTTTTGCTTTCAACATTAAAATCACTCCTTAAAAAAATTAAAATTAAATCAATTCGCCGTTAATTATATTCTCGCTTTCTTCCTTTAATAACAATATCTGCTGTGTCTTGTCTTCTGTAACAATTTCATCAATGGCGGGCAAATTTTCAAGTGAATCAAGCCCGAAGATTTCTAAAAATTTCTGTGTCGTTACATATAACAATCCGCCGGTCTTGCCTTTGCGTCCTGAAATTTTTATAAGGCCGTGTTCTAACAATTTTGCGATTGAACTATCTGAATGAACGCCGCGAATTTCGTCAATCTCGCTTCTTGTTACAGGCTGATTGTAAGCTATTATTGCTGCCGTTTCGATTGCTGCTTTGCTAAGTCGAACTCGTTTAGTTTTTTCGATGTTTCTGAAGCTCGAAATTAAATCGTAAAGTTCCGGTTTAGTTTCAAGTATCCATCCGCCGCCGATAAAATTTATAAAAATTCCGCGATTTTCACTTTCATATTCCGATTTTAATTCTTTGAGTGCATTTTTATTTTCGTTTGGCGGTACAGCGAGCAAATCTTTTAATTCTTTCTCATCAACAGGGCTTGAAGCCATAAATAATAATGCTTCGATTTTTGCTTTAAGATTTAGTGATTCTGACATCTGAAAATAATTCCTTTTGTTCGATTTTTACTTTTCCCATTCGGCAGAGTTCGAGCAAAGCCAAAAGAGTTACGACAAGACTATGACGTGACGAGCAAATTTCATTAAAGCTCAAAAATTTTTGAAAATCTAATTGTTCTTCAAGTTCTTTAATTCGCGCTTCTATTTGTTCTTGATCGTCGTGAGCGAAACCGTCCCAATCAGCGTTATTTTTTGCGTTAAAAATTTCGTCGAGATTTTTTAAGCGTTCGATGTGATTTTCGTGAAGAACTTTCCAGCTTTTAGCGAGAGAGTAGCCTCCGTCGCCGTAAATAATAATTTCACGATTTATATTTACAACAGGCTCGGGAACTTCGCGGCGAAAAGATTTTGATTGAGTTTCAAACTTTTGCGTCAAAATTTGATAGGCTTTTCGGTAAGGCTTGTAACGTTCGAGAGATTTCATAAAATTTTCTCCGCCGATAACGTTTTCTTCTTCTGACTCAAAACTTTTAGCACCGGGCAATAAGCTCTTGGCCTTTTCTAATAATAAATTCGCAGTCATGTAAAAAAACTCCGCCAAAGTATCAGCAGGAGCTTGACGAGTTTTTAACAAATAGAGACCGTAAATTTTTATAAGCTGAGAAATTTTTATTTCTGAAACTTGAAATTTTTTATTCTCAACGAGCGAACAAAGTAAATCAAAAGGGCCCGAATAGCCCTCAATGTTAATTTCAAAGTCAATTTGACTCATTGCTTCACAACTCCTTTTCAAATAAATCCAGCTGTTCCATAACAGAATGACTGAACGAAGAAGAACTTTCCCTATTTGTTCGCTCATCAAAAGAATCAAAACCGTAAAACTGTTCTGAAAGTCTTTCCCTTGCCATTTCGATATAATCAGGGTTAATGTCTATACCGATTGCGTTTCTTTTGGTTTGTTGGCAAACTCTCAGCGTTGTGCCGCTGCCTACAAAAGGATCGAGAACTGTATCTCCTTCATTGGAAGACGCTAAAATTATTCTTTCAAATAAAGCCTCAGGTTTTTGAGTTGGGTGTTTTTTCCTGTTTTTATTGCAATAATGAATATGTGAAAATTCCCATACATTACCGGGGTTTGCCCCAAGCATATTGTTTACGCGACGATAATATTTTTGAGGTATTCTTATATTATCAAGATTAAATGTGAAATTTTCTTTGTGCTTCGTAAAAAAAAGAATGTCATCATGGCGCGGCGAAAATCCCCTTGTTTTTCCTATTCCCTGTGTATAATGCCAAGTTATCCATGAATTAAATGTCATTGACAATTCATTTTCAAGAATCATGTAAATATAAGAGATATAACGCATTCCCATAAAAATATATATAGAGCCGTCATCGGTTAGAACACGTTTTGCTTCATTTAGCCATTGTTTTGAAAATTTAAGATAATCATCGAATTTAAGATTATCTTGAGTTTTTCCGTAATTTTTATTCAAATTATATGGGGGATCTGTTGCTATAAGTTTGACAGAGGAAGCAGGAATTTTCTTCATTTCTTCAACAGCATCACCGCAAACGGTAATTATTCTTTGATCCATTTGTTTTTTTGAGCCTCTCTATAAAAATCCTCAAAAGTTCGGCGTGAACTATTCAAAAATTTTTTATCAAGAAGTTGACACATTTCCCATGTTGTTCTGTATTTAAAATCAACATAGTGAATATCTTTGATTTGAATTTGACCTGTGCCAAGAGCAGGATTATAACTTATGTCATCATCAGCAATAAATTTGAAATCGTAGGCTTGATAATTCATTATTTCCATAATGCCGTCAACAAGTTGTGTTTTGGGGTTGCGCGTTGAATAAACCTTATGCTTGATTGGCAAAATTATAAACATAAAGTCAGGGTCTTTCACATAAGCAGTTCTAATTCTACTGAAAGAAGTGATATTAGGGCTTCTTCCGCTTTTAGGAATATCATCGGCTGTCGCTTTTACATCTATATTGCCCGTCAAAACAATATTCTCTTTCTTAAACTGAAGAATAATGTCAGCCATGTCTAAACGTTCTTGAGTTTCAGCATTGATGAGATTATAAATATTATTTTCCTCATCTCTAATTCCAGAAAAAACCTCAAAAGCCCACGCTTCGATCATAGGACCTGCGATTTTGTTTATATCTTTTAAAGGCAAACCTAACTTCAGATTTGTATTTATTATAATTTTATTGTCGCCTGTTATCTGCTTCTTATCAAGAATCGAAATAATCTGCTTTATGACAAAATCTGAATCTTCTCTATATGAAGCAGATTCGACAGGTATTTTGAATATCAAATCTTCGTATTTCAAAATAAATTACCGTTTGGGATTTATCAACATTCCCATAGCCGGATAAATTGTGCTCATTGTTTCACGGGCAACCTTTTCGGCACGTTCGGCACCGTCGGCTAAAATTTCATCGAGCATAGATTTTTTACCCTCGAATTTTGCGCGGCGTTCTCTAACTGGCGTCATCATCTCTTGAATATGAGCGTTTAATTTTTTCTTGCACTCTATGCAGCCGATACCTGCTGATTTGCAGCCTTCGCAGAGTTCTTTTTTCTCGTCTTCATTATTATTGAAGACTTTATGTAAATCCCATACGGGGCATTTTTCAGGATCGCCCGGGTCAGTGCGTCTCATTCTTGCAGGGTCTGTCTTCATTGTACGCAACTTTTGCCACATTGAATCTTCACTCTCTGAAATTTCAAGGGCGTTTCCGTAAGATTTGCTCATCTTTCGTCCGTCAATTCCTGGAACTTTTGGAGTTTGAGTGAAAAGCGGCTGAGGTTCAACTAATAAATCTTCGCCGAAGAAATTATTAAACCTTCTGACTGTCTCACGGCTTAATTCTAAGTGTGCGCTTTGGTCTTCACCAACTGGAACTAACGAGGCTTTATAAAGCAAAATATCAGCTGCCATTAAGACAGGATAGCCAAGAAAAGCGTAAGTGCTTAAATCTTTATTCTTAATGTTTTCAATCTGCTCTTTGTAAGTCGGATTTCGATACAGCCACCCGAGCGGTGTTATCATTCCGAGAGCTAAAGCTAATTCAGCGTGCTGTGGAACATGAGACTGAATAAAGACAGGACTTTTTTCAGGATCGATCCCGACTGCAAGCCAGTCAAGCAGAGCTGTGTAACAATATTCGCCGGTATTGGCCGAGTCAGCATAATTCGACATTAAGGCGTGCCAGTCAGCAATGCTGTAAAAACATTCGTAATTATCATCATTCTGCAGCTTAACAAAATTGCTCAAAGCTCCTGCCATATGACCAAGATGTAAAGGTCCCGTCGGGCGCATTGCACTTAAAACTCTTTTTTTCATTGTTTATATTAAAAAACCTTTCTCAATTAAATTTCTTGAATTAAGTGATAAAATAAATAAAAATGTCCGGGAGAGGTCGGACTTAAAAAAGGCTCAACAGAAGCAGGGATTGGTCTTCCCCACCTCGATTGAGCCTTAGGTGGAAAAGGATTAGCGTTTAATCGATCGGATTAGCTCCGAAGTGGCTCGTATAAGCTCTGTTGTAGCTTTTACGAGTTTTATTATTAAAAATAACTTGATGATTTTCACGCTAACACCTCCTTTCATCCGAACTTTTCAGACTACTCGGGGTCTTTCCCGTGCAAGCCTCATTCTGATTCTAAAAATTCTAAAGTCAGAATGCCTCTCCAAAAATTATTCTATCATGTGTAAACTTTCCTTAAAAACTTTTTATTATCCCGTTATTTCTTCGTGGAAAAAATAATTTACTATTATAGGCGGTGCGTCAAAGGGATTTTTTATCGAGTCATTGTTACGAACATATTTAAGGCCAAGAGTTTTAGCAAATTCTTTTATCTCTTCGCTTAAGTCTATCCAATAAGATAAGTCTTTTCGTCTGTAAATTGCGCGATAAATGTCGTCAAGCTCAGAGTGATTTTCATGAATATATTTTAATATTCGCTCTTTGTAGTCGCCTCGAAGGTTTAAGTTTTCAAGCCAGATTAAATTACAGTCATCTTTTGAACGTTCAATTATTGCTTTAACGTCGGTTATTCCGGGAAAAATCGGCGATATAAAACACGTCGTCCGAATTTTATTATCGTGAAAAATTTTCATTGCGTTCAATCTTCTCTCAATGCTCACGGCCTCGTCCATTTGAGAACGAAAATCCTCATCGAGAGTATTAATTGAAAATGAAACGCGGGCTTCTGGAAAATTTTTGATTAAATCTAAATCACGCAAAATTAAATCCGATTTGGTCGCTATAGAAATTTTAACGTTCACGCTTTGCAATTCTTCAAGAAGTTTTCGAGTACGCGAATATTTTTCTTCAAGAGGCTGGTAAGGGTCAGTAACTGAGTCTATAAAAATTTCTTTGCCCGAATATTTTTCAGGATTTTTTATTTCCGGCCATTCTTTAACGTCAACAAAATAACCCCAATCTTCATTATGATTAGTAAATCTTTTCATGAAAGAGGCATAACAATATTTGCAGGCATGTTCGCATCCTACGTAAGGATTTGCAGAAAAATCAGCGACCGGCAAATTTGATTTCGTCAAGACGCTTTTTACTATTATGCGTTTTATTTTCATTAAAATCTCACAGGCTTATTCAGGGCGTTAATATCAAAAATCATAGTTTCAAGTCCGCAAGCTGAAATTTTTTCCGCAAGTTTTGAGAGCGAAGCTCTTTCCATTTCTCCGTGATCGCATACTCCTATTGAAAGTCCTGCGCGTGTTGCATCGATTAATTCGTGATATTTCATGTCGGCTGTTAAATAAATATCTGCGCGGTGAAGTTTTGCGGCTTTCCAAAATTCTGCGCCGCTGCCTCCGCATAAAGCTACACGCGAAATTTTAGAGGGCATTTCTTCAGAATAAAAATCGAGGTGTGAAAGTTTCCATGAATTTTTTACATGTTCTAAAAATTTTTCTGTTTCAAGTTTACTTTCAAATTTTCCGATTGATCCAAAGTCATCAATAGGTTTAATATCAGAAAGTCCGAGCAGGTTCGCAAGCGTCATATTAACTCCATCGTCGGCCTTGTCCCAGTTTGTGTGAGCAGAAATAATATTAATTTTTCGGGTCAATGCCTCTTGAAGTGTTTTGCCGAGTTCTAAATCAACATTAATTTTCTTGACAGCTCGAAATATCAAAGGGTGATGAGTTAATAAAACTTCACAGCCTTTTTCACTCGCTTCAATTACGGCTTCAGGAACTGCGTCGAGGCAAATTCCCACGCGATTTACTTCAGCTTCATAACTTCCGACTTGCAAGCCTGAATTATCCCATTCTTCAGCAAGGGCGAACGGCGCGAAAGTATCTATATGATTTAATAAATCTTTGACTTTCATTTTTTAATTAAAATTTCTTTCAGGGAAAAATTTTTTAACGTCGTTTAAGAATTTATCGACTCTCTCAGGCGTATTAATAAAAGCCGGGTCAGATAAATCAAGCTCAAGATAATTTAATTCGCCGCCGATTTCAGATTTTACAAAATCCAAGAACGGCACATAAGCATCATAGAGACTTCGCCAATATTCTTCACCTGCGTCAATTTCGTCTTGACGGCCTCGATCGTGAATTCTTCTCATTATTTCTTCAAACGGACATTTAACTAAAATTAATAGTTTGGGATTTTTAACATAACGCAGCAGTGAATCATAAAGCGTTAAGTAACAGCCGAGTTGACTATCTTTGAAATAACCCTTGCGGTAATAAAGCATTGCGTAAACTTTATCGCCAAAAATGCTGCGGTCAAGAATAAAATTATTCTCTTCTGATGCACAGAGATATTGAGCAAATCTTGTTACTAAAAAATTTAACTGCATCGGAAATGCCCAGCGGCTCTCATGATGAAAACGGCTTAACAAGTCCAAAGGGTCGCGGAACTCTTCAGGCATAATCTTAAAACCTAAACGCTCTGAAATTAAATTAACGATTGTTGATTTTCCGCTCGCTGTCATTCCCTCAACGATAATTTGAATTTGTCCCATTTTTTCCCTCTCCATTAAGTTTATTTTATTTTCACGTGGGGAGCTATAAATTTTTCAAGCCACCTCATGCTGTAAAATCTTTCAAATTTATATGCGCAGTTCGTAAAATGTCCGACGGTCTTAAATCCTAAATGCTCGTGAAAATTCACACTGTTGCGCGTCAAATATTCGTCTTCAATTTCAGGATAAGCAACGCAGGCATACATATTAAAAATTCTCTGAGCTTTTAATCTTTTTTCAAGTTCATTATATAAAAGACGTCCGACACCATGACCGCGAAAATTTTTTTGAACATAAATTGAAACTTCGCAAGAAACATCATAAGATTTTCGAGGCTTAAATTCTCCTGCATAAGCATAGCCGACGATTTTATTATTTTCGTTTTCATTAACGGCTTTAAGATACGGAAATTTTTTCAGCGTATTAACAATTCGCTCTCTAAAATTTTCAAGTGTCGGCACATCATATTCAAACGATATTGCTGTATCGCGAACGTAAGGCGCATAAATCTCTAAAATTTCTTTGGCGTCGTCTGGAGCTGCCTCTAAAATTTTTATCATTTTTATTTTTTATTTTCCGCCGGAGCTTCCCGAATAATTTTCAGCATAACTAGTCCAATAATCGTCCGAATAATAAGGCGGGTCGTGATCTTCGGGCATCATGATATTTTCTTCGTCTTTCACCCAGTCAGCTACACTTCCGCGATAATGTTTTATTTTTGTCGGAGAATAATTAAATCTTCTAATTAAAGTGTCGGCAAATCTGCTCGAAAGTCCGCCGGAGTTGCAATATAACATTATTGTAGTGTCGCGTGTGATGCCTCTTTTTGCTAAATCATCAAAAGCTGTAGCGTTATTCAAATCTCTTATCGGAAAATTCACAGAGCCGGGAATATGACCGCCGGGCAAGCCTTCAATCGGAGGCATTTTCATTCCGGCAAACGGTGCACGCCCGTTGAATATTGCTTCGTTTCGGACGTCAAGCAAAATAAATTGAGGCTGGTTTCTGTGAGCGATTACGTATTTCATATCGACTTCTTCAACGTGAGGTTCAAAGCGCGAATACAAAAGCATACCTATAAAAACGCCGACGAAAATTAACGGCGCAGCTACGCTTAACGGCAAAGATTTTTTTTCATGTCTTTCAGGTAAATGAAAATTTAATTTAAGATTCATAAAATTTCAAAATCCTTTTCGTGAAATTTTGCTAAATTATACACTCACGGGCTTGCAAAAAATTATTTTATGTTATAATTCGAGGCGTTTTATTTTTTAATTACGTTTTAATGAGGTCGTTAGAAATTTATATGGAACGGCAGCCGGTGGTTGCTTTAATAGGAGCTACGGCCGTTGGAAAAACGGCATTAAGT
This sequence comes from Synergistaceae bacterium, assembly GCA_017475805.1. Next base: position 15,963 of record JAFVEW010000018.1, read on the forward strand.
ATCTCGATCGCAGAAAAATTAAAAGCAGAAATTATTTCAGTAGATTCGCGCCAAGTTTACCGCTATATGGATATTGGCACGGATAAAATTTCGCTTTCATTCAGGCGCGAGATTCCGCATCATATGATTGACATCGCAGATCCTGACGAAAAATTCACTGTTTCAGATTTTGCTGAAAAATCTTCGCAGATAGTTCGCAGGATTTTTGCGCGTGGAAAAGTTCCCTTATTCGTCGGCGGAACACCGTTTTATTATAATGCTTTGTTTCATGCCTCGTTAAATTCAGAATTGCCCTCAGATGAAAATGTCAGAGAAAAATATGAAAATTTAGCAAATTCTCAGGGAGCAGAACTTCTGCACATGAGGCTGGCTGAAGTTGATCCAGCTTCGGCTGAAAGACTCCATAAAAACGACGTTAAACGAGTTACAAGAGCTTTAGAAATTTTCGATTTAACAGGTAAAGCAGCTTCAGAAATTTTCAAAGAAGGCGAAAAAAAAGATTTTGGTTTTAATGTTCTTTATATCGGCTTATCGAGGCCGCGTGAAGAATTATTTTCGCGAATAACTATCAGGCTTGAAGAAGAATTTTCGTCAGGTTTCCCAGAAGAAGTCGAATGGCTCATGAAAAACGGCTTTGATGAAAAATTTAATCCTTTGCAAGGCTTGGGCTATCGTGAATTAATCGAATATCATCGCGGAAAATTAAAAATCGAAGAAGCTCTCGAACAATCTATTTCGCGAACAAAAGCATTTTGCAGACGTCAACAGACTTGGTTCAAAAAATTTGAGCCTGCAGTTTGGTTTGAAATTTCTAATTCTAATCATGAAGACGAGATTTTAACTTTGATTCAAAAACACTTAAACGGCGAGGAAATTTCTCAATGAAGATTATCATGGCAAAACACGCCGGTTTTTGCTTCGGAGTCAAAAGAGCCGTTGACGCTATCGAAAATGCTTTGAAAACTTCAAAAGAGGTATGGACTATCGGCCTTCCGATTCATAATCCTCAAGAAGTCGCAAGGCTTGAAAAATTAGGCTTGCGAGTCGCAAAAGATGAGAGCGAAATTCCTTCAGGTTCTGAAGTTTTGATTCGCGCTCATGGTGAGCCTTTAGACGTAATAGAGAAATTACAGGCTCGTGATGTTGAAGTTCGCGACATGACCTGCCCTTTTGTTAAAAAAGCTCAGGAGCTTGCGGCAAAATTAAGCGAAGAAAATTATCATGTAATTCTGCTCGGCGATAAAAATCACCCTGAAATTAAAGGAATTTTAGGACATATTCGGGGCGGCAATGCTGAAGTAGTCATTAACGAAGACGAAGCTGAAAACGTCGCGAATTATTCAAAAATCGCTTTGATTTCTCAGACGACTCAACGCGAAGAAAGACTCGCAAACGTCGCAGGAATTTTGACTCGAAAATCATCGCAGCTTCATGTCTGCAACACAATTTGCAAAGCTACAGGCGAACGTCAAGACGCCGTGAAAGAACTCGTTAAAAATAACAACGTTGACGGCGTTGTCTTAATCGGCGGCAAGGCAAGTGCGAACACGGGCAAATTACGCGACATTATTAAATCTCATAACATCGAAGTCCTTTGGATCGAGGACGAAAACGAAATTGAATCAAATTCAAACTGGTTCAAAAATAAAAATACGATTGGTATAGCCGCTGGAGCAA
>JAFVEW010000245.1 GCA_017475805.1 Synergistaceae bacterium
ATCGCAAGTTCTATTAAAAATACCGCAAGAATTCAATTTTGGTAGAGCTTTTTATGGGATCGCAAAATATTGTAATGTTCCGTTAGTATCAGAAAACCTGTGGCACTTTCCCGTTGTGAGTCTTTCAGGCTTTTGTAGAATTTATCGGTAGTAAGGAGAAAATAGAAATGAAAATCGAGTTGTATGAAATAAAAATTTCTGAAGTTTTTGACGGTTACGAGGACAGCGATGAGAACGAAGTCGTAGCTTACGGAGAAAAATTAAACGATCAAGAAATATTAAACGCTATTTATTCAGAGACTTTTATCACGGACGTAAAAAGGTATTTCAGAAAAAATAACTGTCCGGCTTGTAAAATTGCTAAAGATTACATGAGCGGCTCGCCGATTCGTCAAGATTATTTAGAGAGCGTGCTTTCATGGATACCGAAAGGTAAATCTTCAAAAATAGAAAGCTATATGACCGAACACAAACATGACTCAGACGCACACGAGGTGTGGTTTTATTTTCAGACGGTTATTAATTGGGTCAAAGCTATTTTTCCGATTTACCGCAAAGAAATGAAAGGCTTGTCTTGGGGAATCTTTTACAATCATTATAAAGACGAAAAATTTAACCCTTCAGAACTTGCCTTAAGAGTCAGCGAGTTAATGGCCGACGATGACGTAACTAAAAAATCCGGGATTTATGAATATTTATTATGCGGCCAAGAAAAACATTTATCATTGCTAGCTTTTACTGAAACTCAAAAAAGAATTCAATACGAAAAACAAGAGGGAATCTGCCGAGCGTGCGGCAGACATTTTGTTTTTAGCGAAATGGAGGGCGATCACATAATCGCTCGGAGCAAAGGCGGACATACTCTAGCCGATAATTTTCAAATACTTTGCAAATCCTGCAACAGAATAAAATCTCAGAATTAAAAAAATCTTTTTCAATGAAAAATTTTTCACGCCCTCCTTTCTTCCCAATGATGATTGACTTAAATAATAAAGAAGTTTTGATCGTTGTCGGCGGCAATATTGCTTCAATACGTGCTGAAACTCTTTCACGATGCGGAGCAAAAATCACAGAAGTTAGCTTGAATTATAATAAAGACTTTCCAGAAGTTTACAAAAAAATTATAAGAGCTTTTATTATTGATGATATTCAAGAAAAATTTTTTTTTGTAATTGCCGCGACTAACGATAGAAAAATTAATAAAATAATTTACGAGACAGCTAAATCAAAAAAAATTCCTGTAAATGTCTGCGACAATCAAAGCGATTGCGATTTCTTTTTCCCATCATTAATTAATGTCGAAAATGTTGCAGTTTCAGTCTGCACTGCCGGACTTAATTCAAGTTTGACGCGAAAATTGTCAGATAAATTGCGCGAAGTCTGGGCTTCATGGATAGCTGAAAATGATTGAAAAAAATTATTTTTTACTTTCTAAATTCCTAACTCCTAATTCCTAATTATTTACGTGCTATAATAGCCGAGATTAATTAAATTTAAGAATTTTAGATAACAACTAAGTATTTTACACGATAGTTTTCTATGTTATAATACGTAGTATCCAAGTAACTAAAATTTTATAACATGTCGTAAACTATTCGTTTTTTGAGTTGCGCGACAGGTCGGGAGGAATTTTTTTTGAGATCGGATTTTGATAGGTCGCGGAATGTTCACCCTAGTCATAATCACAAGGGTAAGCACAGTCCGCACGGTAAGAAACATGCAGGGGCTTCACTAACCTTCTGCTGGGGTTTTGGAATTGTAGTATGCGCTGTATTTGGGCTTGCTTCGTTTTTAATGATTTCTGCGGGGCATTTTGATTTTGGGACGCCTTCTGGAGTCAATGCTGCTTGGGGTGGAATTGACGGTGAAGAGAATTTCATAACAGGCAGCTTAATAAAAGTTGAAGTTACTGATCTCGACTCTGCAAAAAATCAGGAACTTTACGCTCAGGCTCGTGAAAATATTGACATTAATAAGCTCGACGAGTTCGGACCATTTCCTAAATATCTTTCGGACTATGAGAGCATAATCTTGACTGTCAACGAAGACGGAACAAAACTCCCTGAAAACGAAGAAGAAGAAGACGAGAAAGAAATCGCCGCTATGGAGTTAGCCATGAAAGAAGCTAATGAAGCTACGGAAATTGATGAAGCTGCTGAAGTCGCAGAAGAAAAAACGACAGAAAGCACGGAAACTAAAGTAGCTCAAGAAAAAGTCGCACCATTAACGCCGATTTTTGTTGAAAACGCTGTAGCATGGCGCGAACATGTAGTTAAGAACGGCGAAACTCTTTCAGACATTGCTGCTGCTCACGGAAACATCACAACACAAGATATTTTAAGGGCTAATGGCCTCAAAGACGCTAACAGACTTTCAGAAAATCAACTTTTATTAATCCCTAACGACTCAAGCAAAATTGATGAAACTTTCGACGAAGTTAGAACTCGACAAATGCGTGTTGCTGCCGTCAAAGAAAAAGTCGAACCGATTAAGACAAAATCTTATATGATCGCAAAAGGCGACTCGCTTTGGTCAATAGCTAACTCTCAAAATATCGAAGTTGATACTTTAATAGGAAGCAATAACTTCAAAACTTCGTCGCGTTTAAGACCCGGCGCAACTTTAAGAATCCCGAACCAAGACGGAATTTTCTACACCATGAAAAAAGGCGACACTATCGAAGCTGTAGCTAAACGTTACGGAGTCGGAATGAACAAATTGCGTCAAGTTAATATCAACACTAATACGGCCTCTTTGAAGACAGGCGATGAAATTTTCTTACCAGGAGCTAAACCCGACGGCTTAATGGAACGTAAAGCCTCAGAAGTTAAAGTCGCTGAAGCAAAGAAGACCGACAAAAACGAAAAAACTTCAAAGACTTCAACAAAGACAGCTAAGACTGAAAAGACAACTATCAAAATTCCGAAGGGTGAAGTTGCTGTAGCAAACGGCGCATTCAGGTGGCCAATCATGGGAAGAATTAATAGCCCGTTCGGCTGGCGTTATCACCCGATTACTAAGCGCAGAGATTTCCATACGGGAATTGACATTAAGGCTAACAGAAACGATCCTATTAAGGCCGCTGCACCCGGAAAAGTCGCTTACTCCGGCTGGATGGGAGGCTATGGAAAAGTTATCGTCATTGAGCATCTTAACGGTCAGTCAAGTTTATATGCTCATTGCAATTCATTACTTGTAGGAAAAGGAGAAAACGTGTCATCAGGCAAGCTAATTGCGAAAGTCGGAACTACAGGCCGCTCAACAGGGCCGCATCTTCATTTTGAAATTCGTAACGGCAACAGCCCTGTAAACCCGATTAAATACCTGAGCAAATAAGATGGCAAAATTTGTTTTTATTACAGGCGGTGTAGTATCGTCATTAGGCAAGGGAATAACGGCAGGCTCTGTCGGGACTCTCTTAAAAAAACGCGGCTTGAAGGTCTCAATCGTTAAGGCCGATCCTTATTTGAACGTTGATGCATGGACAATGAATCCCTTTCAGCACGGCGAAGTTTTTGTAACTGACGACGGCGCAGAAACAGATTTAGATTTAGGTCATTACGAGCGTTTTATCGATGAGACTTTAAGCGAAAGAAATTCCATAACGACCGGAAAAATTTATTCAAGTGTAATTAAGAAAGAAAGACGAGGAGATTACTTGGGCGGTACTGTCCAAGTGATCCCTCATATCACTAACGAAATTCAAGAAAGAATCATCAAAGCCTCTGAAGGTCTTGACGTTTTAATTGTCGAAATCGGAGGCACCGTCGGCGACATTGAAAGCCAGCCTTTTTTAGAGGCTATTCGTCAAATGTCCGTACGAGTCGGGCGTGAAAACGTAGTTTATTGTCATGTTACTTTAGTTCCTTACTTGGAAGCAGCAAAAGAATTAAAAACTAAGCCGACTCAACACAGCGTTCAAGAATTGCGTCGGATTGGCATTCAGCCTAATATGCTTGTTTGCCGAACGAGCCACCCTATGGACGAAGGCATGAAAAATAAAATCGCTTTGTTCTGCAATGTTCCTGTTGAAGCAGTTATAGAGGTTAAAGACGAGGCGACAATTTATAACGTGCCGATTAGTCTTCATAGAGAAGGACTTGACGATTTAATCTTGAAATATTTAGGCTTGCCTTACGATAACGAGCCTGATTTAAGCGACTGGCATAGAATTGTTGACAGGTATATTAATCCTCCCGAAGAAGTTAAGATCGCGATTGTCGGCAAATATGTTCAGCATAAAGACGCTTATTTGAGCGTTGTTGAGGCTCTGCATCACGCGGGAATAGCTCACAACGTAAGAATAAATATTATTTCAGTAGAGTCCGAAGACTTAGAGAAAGATTCGCCCGAAAAGATTTTGGGCTTTGCAGACGGAATTTTAATTCCCGGAGGTTTCGGTGATCGCGGTATTGAAGGAATGATTAACGCGGCGCGCTTTGCTCGTGAAAATGATGTTCCTTTACTTGGAATTTGCTTAGGAATGCAGATGATGGTCGTAGAATTTGCCCGCAACGTCTGTAAACTTCATGACGCTCACAGCAAAGAAATGAATCCTTCAACTCTCCATCCTGTTATTCACTTAATGGAAGAGCAAGAAAACTTAAAAGATTTAGGCGGAACAATGAGGCTCGGTGCATATCCTTGCGATTTAGTTGAAGGAACTCGAACTGCTGCGGCTTACGGAGAATTAAAAATCAGCGAACGCCACAGACACAGATATGAATTTAATAATGCTTACAGAGAAAGACTTGAAAAAGCAGGCTTAAAAATTTCAGGTGTCTGCACTGAGCGCGATTTAGTTGAAATTGTAGAACTTCCCAACAATAAGTGGTACGTTGGCGGACAGTTTCACTGTGAATTAAAATCAAGACCCGTCAGGCCGCACCCGTTGTTTGACGGATTTATAAACGCTTCAGCAGCTTACATGCGTGAAAAAGCAAAGGAGGCTTGATTAATTTATGAAGGCTGTAAAATCTTTAGCAATATTATTTTTGTTAGTATTCATGGCTTCGGCTTGTTTAGCTTCGGAGGCCGTTCCTGATCCTGATCTTAAAGCAACTGTAACGGGGTCGTCTCATCAAATGATGGCTCAAATCGAAAGGATTATTTACGGTTACGTTATGCAGGGCGGTTTAATCGAACGTCTTGCGAAAG
>JAFVEW010000246.1 GCA_017475805.1 Synergistaceae bacterium
AGCAACCGTAAAACCAATCAAGGCAAGGGGCAGACCGACAACAGACATTGATGAAAGTATCGCAATACTTGTGAAAGCCGCCGCAGAGCCTACCAGTCCGCCAGTAACCGCGCCTTTTATACCTGCTTCTTTATAGCCCGATATGAAACCGCCTATTCCCAAAAAGGACGGACCTAAAAGCGTAACAAGAAATTCCACGCCCGTACCGACAACCTCGCCCCTGCTTACAAATTTCTGTTTAGCACCCGTTGCAGTTGACAATACAAGTTTCATTTGTTGCAGAATGTCTGATGTAAATTCTGCGCTTGATAACGCCTCTTTGCCAATTATGTCCTGAAGCCCCATGATAATCTTTTCCGTAAATTCGTTGACAGATTTATTGGCGGTACTGGAAAGCGTTCCTTGGAGAGAAGCCGCCGCCGCTTCCTGCTTTTCGGGCTTCGCTAAAAGTTCGGGATTGGGATTGAAACCGTCAATCAATGACAAAAGTTTTTCTTCGAGTTCGGAGTAAAACTTTGTTGTTTTTTCGGTTAATTCTTTTTGAACCTCACGGGAACGCGCCCTTAATCTGCGGCTTTCGTTCTGTTTCTGACTGCGGAGCTGATTCAACTGTTCGAGGGCTTTAACCTGTCTTGCCTCAAATTCAGCGGCTGACATCGACATCGCGCTTCTTCGGTTTTCGATTGTATCTTGAATATCGAGGACAGCCCGTTGTATGGTATTCAATGCGCTTCCAATTTCGATAGCTCCGCGTTCCTCCGTCAGAAGTTTTGTGAGGGTAGCCTCAAATTTTTCTGTTCCGCTACTTTTTATCAGTTCCGTATCGCCTGACTTTTTACCTTTAAGCGCATTCCGTGCGGAAAACGGGAAAATCCTGATGCTTCCTAATTTAGTTTCTGCTTCCTTATAGTCTTGTGAATCTTTGCCGTATATTGAAGCGATTCTTTCGAGTACGGTTACGCGGATTCGCCCTTTTATTTGGTCGATTACTCTTGCGATGTCGTCTTCATCGCCAACCTGGTCGATTTTGTTTACAAGGAAAATCAATCTGCCCAAACCGCTTGTGATTAAAGTGTTGCGTACAAAATCGGATTCACTCATTGAAAACGGACTGCCATGTACAAGCACCATTATTACGGCATCAAGTTTGGGGATAACTTCCTCGCAAATCTTGTTCATCCGTTCGTCATCGTTAAGACCGGGCGTGTCGATAATATCGACCCCGTTTTGACAAAATCTGCACGGATAATAGACGATTGCTTCCTGAACTTCTGCGGCGCGGCTTTCGTTTTCCTCATTGATTTTGGTTACGTAGTCTGTCAGTTTGTCTATGTCTATTGACTTCGTTGAACCGTTCATCATTTTCAGTTCCACGTGAGGTTGCATGTCGTAAGTAACCCTGTTCATTGTCGCAGAACACGGCAGGATGTCGGCTGGCATAATATCACGTTCCAAAAGTGAATTAATCACGGTACTTTTTCCGCGCTTGAACTCTCCCATGATGCCGATTGAAAAATGATGGCTTTCCAGTTTTTCGCGGCATACTGTCAGACTCTTGCCCGTTTCTTCAAGTCCGAGACTGTTGGCAATTCCCTCCATTCCTGAAAGTGCCGAATCTACCTTTGCCATCATTCCCTGATAACTGGTGTAATTGGTGTTATCCATGTCTAAACCTCCTAAGCAGAAATAAAAATCGGAAATATTATCAAAATAGAAGATGCGTTAATGACGTAACCAATCCATTTTAATGCGCCATTATGTGATGAATGCGCGTAATTAAGACCAGCAAAATTCAATGCTATACCCAATAGCATACTGAATTCCCAAGCTATAAAAAGTCCAATAATACCAAATACTACACCAAACCAGTTGGAATGGTCTTTTCCGCCTGACCTGTTGATGACTTGAAACGAAGAATTTGCAATTTCTAATGCAGAGCCGCAGAGAGAACAGAAGCCTTGTGAATCAGGATATTCATTGTTGCACTTGGGACATTTTTTCATTAGCTGTATCCTTTCGATTAATTTTTTTATTGCCTTGCCCGCTGTAAAGTTCAGCAAGGAAATTTGTTTTTATCTCGTTCAATCGGTCTTCCAAATTTTTAAGCTCCTTTAATTGTTCTTCGTCAGGTAATTCCGCTTGTTTTTTATCAAAAATCTCTTGTATTTCAGCAAATTTATTTATTAAATCTTTTTTGATGTTGGCAAAGAAATTCCTGAGTTCTTCGGTTCTCCTTAAACTGTAATCTTTAAGCGAATTATCTATAATTTGGCTCACGTAAGGCATGATGTTCCAATCATTTATGCTTAACACATTTTCATCAGGAATTAATGATGCCGTCCAATAAAATTTTTCACGTCCTTCGCCGTTAAACATTTCATTAAATTGTGAACTGCACAGTGAAGACGGCAAAAAATTTTTAATAACTTCTTGCGTTTCTTCGGCTTTTTCTAATAACTGCTTTTCTTTATCAGCAACGTAGCGGAAAAATTTATCCGATTCTTTGTTTAGTAACAGTCTATTAATTTCATGAAATTGA
>JAFVEW010000247.1 GCA_017475805.1 Synergistaceae bacterium
AAAATAAAACTAAAGGTAAAAGTTCTTTTTCGACTGATGCCGCAGTTTTAGAAAAATTAGCGGGTTTACCTAACGGCGAAATTCCTAAATTAATTCTCGAACACCGCGAATTAACAAAAATGCTTACAGGTTTTGTCGTGCCTTTGCAAGACGCTGCTGACTCGGACGGAATTATTCACACAACTTTTCTTCCGACTTCAACAGGCACAGGAAGACTAAGCAGCAAAGACCCTAATCTTCAAAATATTCCTGCTTACGGAAATTGGGCGGAAAAAATTAAATCGGGTTTAATTCCCGTTACGCCCGGAAATATTTTCGTGTCGGCGGATTACTCTCAAATTGAGTTAAGAGTTTTAGCTCACATGTCGGGCGAAGAAAAATTAATCGATGCTTTCAAAAATGGCCGCGATATTCATACGGAGACAGCATCATGGGTTTTTGATACTGCGCCGGACTTAGTTTCGCCTGAATTAAGACGTGCCGCTAAAATGATTAACTTCGGATTAATTTACGGAATGAGCTCATTCGGACTCGCTGAACGTTTAGGAATTGCTCGCGGTGAAGCATCGAAAATCATAAAAAAATATTTTGACGCATTGCCTGGTATTCAAGAATTTTTAGACTCGACCGTCGAACTTTCAAAACAGCGCGGATATTCACGAACTTTAGCGGGGCGAATCAGACCCGTTAACGAAATTCCCGTGAGAGGCTCTGCTCTCGACAGGGCTTTGATTAACTCGCCGATTCAAGGCACAGCGGCCGATATTGCGCGGCGGGCTATGATTGAATTTGAAAAAAATTGTCCTAAAAAATTATTTTTGCAGGTTCATGACTCTTTGGTCTGCGAATGTTCAAAGCAGGAAGCTGACAACGTCGCAAAAATTTTAAGTTCCGTCATGAAATCTTCAGGCGGCGAAATTACTCATCTTGAAGTTCAAATTAAAATCGGCGCGGCTCTTAATGAAGTGTGATTTTTTGCAGTATATGCTAAAATTCTTTTCATAAAAATTACGGAGTGAATCATAGTTAAGATTAATGAAGTAAAAATTATTATTTTTAACTCGAGCTCCTTGCCATCAAATTAAGAGAGAGGGTTTTAATTTATTATGTTGAATTTCCTGCGCAAACAAATGAAATGGGTCATGGCTATTATTGTTGTCGCATTTTTGCTATCGACATTCTTTATGTACGAAGGCCGAAGCACTCGCCGCTCTCCGTCTGTCAATGCTGACGGCACTATGAGCGATTATGAAGTCGCAAAGATTAATGGTCGTTCCCTTATGCGTTCAGAACTCGAAACAAGAACGAGAAATTATCTCAGCACCTTAAGCACACGAAATTTAGCGTCGCTTGACATGGCCGCGATTTATCAGACAGTTTTGAATCAGGCTGTACTTGAGTCTCAGCTTGTCAAAGAAATCGACGATCAGGGCATCAAAGTTTCAGATGCCGACGCTGAACAAGCTATGAAAGTTTACGCCGACACTTATTACCCGACACGTGAGACTTTCTATCAAGCTCTCGCAAATTCAGGAATTAAAGTCGAAGATTATAAAAGAAATTTAGCGCGTCAAATCGCTGTCGATCAATTAATGACTAATGCTATCGGCGAGATTGATATTAGCGAAGATCAGGCACTCGAATTTTATGATTCTATGAAAAATTTATTCTACACACAGCCCGAAGGTTTCATGGTTCACATGGCCGACTTCAAGACGAGTGCTGACGCCGAAGCCTTTAGAGCAAAACTCGTCGCCGGAGAGAGCTGGGACGTTATAGCTTCAGAAGATAAAGGCGATGAGCTTGTGAACATCACGAAAGCTCCCGTATTTTTGCCGTCGAGCGCGCTTAGACTTGGAACGCTGAGTGTTTTAGCTTCTCTTGATATTTCGGAGCCTAGCGAAGTATTTTCTGTTTCAAGTTCAGATTTTGCCGTCGGCCTTAAAGCAAGCCATGTTGATCAATCAACCCGTCCTTACGGCGAAGTCAGCGGCGATATTAAAGCACTCTTAACTCAAGAAGAGCAGCGCAAGAGACTCGCCGATTACGAAGAGAATTTGAGAACAAAAGCTCAAGTTGTCATTAATGACGAGGAATTATTCACAAGCAAAAAAGTTTCAGCAGACGAAGAGGCCGCTCCTGAAATCGTAATCGAAGATGTCAAAGACGAAGAAGTAAAACCTGAAGAAAAATCAGAAAAAACTGAAGAGCCTGCGAATGTCGAGCCCGTCGAAGAGGTAAAAGAGGAGACGGAGGCCAAGCCGGAAGAAGCTAAAGAAGAAGTGAAAGCCGAAGAGACTCCTGCACCTGTTGAAGTTGAAGCTGAAAAGACAGAGGAAGTAAAGGAAGAGTCGCCTGTCGTTGAGGCAGCTCCTGAAGTCAAAGCTGAAGAAGTAAAAGACGAAACGCCGACAGAAGAGCCTAAAGAAGAAAATAAAGAAGAAGCTAAACCTGAAGCAGAAGCTGAGCCGGAAGTAAAACAGGAAGCTCCTGCGACTGAAGAAGTTAAAGCCGAAGAACCCGAAGCTAAGGTTGAAGAGGCCAAGACCGAAGTTAAAGAAGAAATTAGCGAGGCAGCAAACGAGATTAAAAATGAAGTCGAGACAGCTGTCGAACAAGTAACAGAGTCTCTCGATTCTGCTGCATTAGAAATTCCTACGGAAACAAAGTAAAAAAATTTTTTGGGGTTTTTTAGGGGATGAGGAATCGGGAATAAAAATTTTCCTGATTCCTTTTTTTATTTTATAATTTCGCAGTTTTTTTTAATTTTTGAAAGAAGTGTTTTAAGAATGAAGAAAGTTTTAATAATCGGCTCAGGGCCTATCGTTGTCGGTCAGGCTTGCGAGTTCGATTACTCCGGCACTCAAGCCTGCAAGGCTCTGCGTTCTCTTGGATATGAAATTGTCCTTGTAAATTCAAATCCCGCAACTATCATGACCGACCCCGAAATGGCGGACATAACTTATATAGAGCCCCTTAATATTGAACGACTCGAAGCAATAATAGCCCGCGAACGTCCTGACGCTTTGCTCCCGAATTTAGGCGGACAATCAGGCTTAAATCTCTGCGCGGAACTTCACAAAGCCGGAATTTTGAAAAAATATAACGTTGAAGTTATCGGAGTTCAGGCTGATGCTATCGAACGCGGCGAAGACAGAATCGAATTTAAGAAGACCATGAACTCTCTTGGAATCGATATGGCTCGTTCAGAAGTTGCTTATTCTGTCGATGAGGCTTTGAAAATCGCTGAAAAATTAAATTATCCTGTTGTTATTCGTCCAGCTTACACTATGGGCGGCGCAGGCGGCGGACTTGTTTATAACCGCGAAGAATTAAAAACAGTTTGCGAACGCGGCCTTCAGGCAAGTATCGTTCATCAGGTTTTAATCGAAGAGTCTGTGTCAGGCTGGGAAGAATTAGAGCTTGAAGTCGTCCGCGACAAAGATAACAACATGATAACGGTCTGCTTTATCGAGAACGTTGACCCTATGGGCGTTCACACAGGCGACTCTTTCTGCGTTGCTCCTATGCTCACGATTTCAGAAGACTTGCAAAAAAAATTACAGGCTATGGCTTACAAAATCGTTGAACACATCGGCGTCATCGGCGGAACTAACGTTCAATTTGCTCACGACCCCAAGACAGGCCGAGTTATCGTAATTGAAATTAATCCGAGAACTTCACGATCGTCAGCTCTTGCTTCAAAGGCTACGGGCTTCCCGATTGCTCTTGTGTCAGCGAAACTTGCTACAGGCTTATCATTGAGCGATCTTAAATGCGGCAAGTATGGAACTCTCGATAGATATAAACCGGGCGGAGATTATGTCGTCGTTAAATTTGCACGCTGGGCTTTTGAAAAGTTCAAAGGCGTTGAAGATAAATTAGGGACTCAAATGCGCGCGGTCGGCGAGGTCATGAGCATCGGCAAAAATTTCAAAGAGGCTTTGCAGAAAGCTATTCGTTCGCTTGAAAAAAATCGCTATGGCTTAGGCTTTGTGAAAAATTTTCATGAGCTTTCAAAGGACGAATTATTAAACTTGCTCAAATCTCCGAACAGTGAAAGATATTTTGTTATTTATGAAGCATTGAGAAAAGGCGCGACAGTCGAAGAAATTTTTAATCTGACTCACGTTAAAGAGTATTTCTTGACTCAAATTAAAGAACTTGTTGACGAAGAAGAAAAAATTTTGAAATTCAAAAATTCTTTGCCGCCCGACGAAATTTTAATTCAGGCCAAGCGCGATGGATTCAGCGATAAATATTTAGCGGAAATTCTTGAAATTCCCGAATCAAAAATCAGAGAGAAGCGCGAAAGTCTTAAAATTTTTGAAACTTGGAGCGGAGTCCATGTCAGCGGCACTGAAGACGGAGCTTATTACTATTCAAGCTACAACGCTCCCGACGCAATTAATGAAGTTTCAAGCAACAAAAAAGTCATGATTTTAGGCGGCGGCCCGAATAGAATCGGACAAGGAATTGAATTTGATTACTGTTGCGTCCACGCGGCTCAATCGCTTAAAAAATTAGGTTTTGAAACGATCATGATTAACTGCAACCCTGAGACAGTCTCGACAGATTACGACACTTCCGACAAATTATATTTCGAGCCTTTAACTCTCGAAGACGTTTTGAGCATCTATAGAGCTGAAAAGCCCGTCGGAGTTATAGCTCAGTTCGGAGGGCAAACACCGCTGAATTTAGCTTCGGAGCTTGAACGTAACGGCGTGAAAATTTTAGGAACTTCGCCGGAGATTATTGACCTCGCCGAAGATAGAGGCCGATTCAAAAACGTCATGGACGATTTAGGAATCCCGATGCCTGAGTCAGGAACAGCCTCAAACTTAGACGAAGCCAGAGCAATCGCAAACAAAATCGGTTATCCCGTCATGGTAAGGCCGTCATATGTTTTAGGCGGTCGCGGAATGGAAATTGTTTACGACGAAGAAAGCCTAGCCCGCTATGTTAATGCAGCTGTCGGTGTAATTCCTGACAGGCCGATTTTAATTGACAGATTTCTGAATCACGCGCTCGAATGTGAAGCTGATGCAATTTGCGACGGGACTCACGCTTACGTTCCTGCAGTCATGGAACATATAGAGCTTGCAGGCATTCACTCCGGCGACTCGGCTTGCGTTTTGCCGTCAAAAAATATCAATTCCGAAGCCTTAGCCACGATTAAAGAATACACACGAAAAATCGCAGAAGCTATGCACGTCGTAGGGTTAATGAATATTCAATATGCGATTGAAAACGAAAAAGTTTTCGTTCTTGAAGCCAACCCGCGAGCATCTCGAACAGTGCCGCTTGTTTCAAAAGTCTGCGGAATTAAAATGGTACCTCTTGCAGTCGAAGCTATCACCCGCGAATTAACAGGAAGAGAGTCGCCGCTTGCGTCATTAGGCGAGAGGAAAATTCCTTATTACGGAGTCAAGGAAGCTGTATTCCCGTTCAATATGTTCCAGGAAGTTGACCCTGTTTTAGGCCCTGAAATGAGGAGCACAGGCGAAGTTTTAGGACTTGCCTTTGAACCCGGCGAAGCGTATTTCAAAGCCGAAGAAGCAGCAAATTCAAAGCTGCCGTTGTCAGGAAATGTTTTAATGTCAATCAGCGACAAAGACAAAGCAGAAATTTCAAAGATCGCCGAGAAATTTATAGCAGCAGGTTTCAAGATTCTTGCAACCGAAGGAACTTTTGAAACTCTCAAAAATTCCGGCCTCGATTGTGAAAAAGTCGGCTCTCAGCGTCCAAGCGCGATTGATAAAATCATTAATGGTGAGATTCAGTTAGTTGTGAACACGCCGCGTGAAAAAGCATTGACTAATACAGGCTCATTATTGAGACGCAGCGCAATTAAAGCAGGAATTCCTTATATCACGACAATCGCTGGAGCAGACGCAGCGATTAAAGGCATTACAGCCCTTAAGAATCACGATTCTGAATCATTAAAATCTATTCAGGAATGGCACGCTTTAATTAAGTAGGAATTATGAGTTAGGAATGAATTTCTCGTTCCTAACTCATATTTTTTATATGCCTTTTACAGCGTTTTCGCCAGCAACTTTCCCGTAATACATCGCCATAGCATGACTTACGCCTTTTAATCCGATTGGATATTGAAGCCCAAAACGTCCGCCCTGCATGTTCCCTGCGACGTACAAGCCTTTTATAATTTCTCCGCAGACTTGACGTCCTGCCTCGTCAGTGATTTCTGTGAACGTGTGGCAGTCTTCATCGGACTCAAGGCCTCCGATACACGTGAGCATTATCGCCGTTGTGAACATATCGGCATAGAACGGAGCTTTATCTACAGGCATTAAGCGCGAAGGAACTTTGTTAAAATCTTCGTCAACCCCTGACGCCGCTAATTCGTTGTAACGTTTTATTGATTTAAGGGCGTTTTCTTGAGCGTTTTTATCTTTTGGATAAATCAGCTTGACAAGTTCTTCGAGAGTATCAGCTTTCAGGCAGCGTCCGTCAGCGACTGCGGCTTCAAGCTGATAGGGGCTTTTCCAGTTTCGATAAGTTTTATTATTTTTCGGAGCTTCGTCGATTGATGAATAATTTTCAAAATAGCAAGCACCGCCGTGTGCCGCAGGCATATGAGTAACTTGCTCAGGCCAATTTGAGTCAAAAATTTGCCAGCTTTGCATCAAGCGGGTTGCCTCAATTTGATTTTCAAGTTGTTGGCCGGGCAAATCTTCACACATAAAACGTTTGCCGTCCATGTCTAAATTCAAAAATCCTGCGTTACCCATTACGCCGACGCCCGATAAATCAGCACCGCCGCCCATATGGTGAATCATAGGAGCGTTAAAGCCCGATACTTTTGCTCCTGCCCACGCACCCATACGAAGGCCGTCGCCTTGATTAGTCCGCTTGCCGTTTACATCAAATGAAGTAAAAAGCCTGTTGTTCTTGTGCGATTTCATAATATCAGGAGCAAAGTGATACATCGCAGCATCGTTTGAGCCGTAATCGCCCGTTGAAAGAATTACGCCCTTAAGAGCGTTTATTTTCAAATATTTTCCTTTATTTGCAGACTTCGGATTATCATCGAGAGAAAAAACGCCAACGCACTGACCGTCTTTCATAATTAATTTACGTCCGAAATGTCCGAAGTATGCTTTTACTTTTCCTGTATTTAAGGCTTTTTGCCAATTTGCCATAAAAGTTTTTTGCTGGCTCGGCAAAAATTCAACCGAAGTCGGGAAGCATGGGAAGCGTTCTTCTTTCCAGTTATAAACGTGTTCGACGCCGTTTTTATCTTTGTATGAAGGAAGGGGTCTGAAAATCGGAACAAGAAAATCATCAGCGTTTTCGTCTTCAATAGGCTGTCGAGTTTCGTCGGCAATAAATAAATGTTGATCGGCCTTCATGTACCAATCAAAAGCCTCGCCGATATTCGCTGCCCATTTTGAAGTTATCGAACGTTTAACACGATAGCCTGACTCATTAACATGAGAGTCAACTATTTCAGCAACTTCTTCTTTTGTTAATGCACGTTCAGGCCAACGGGCATTTAACGTAGGACTGTTGATTACCGCAAATTCACCCGAACGGCAGTTAGGAGCAGCAGAACCGTCAATGCCTATAACAGAAGCTCCGTTCTCTGCAGCACTCCTTGCCGCTGATACGCCTGCAAGACCTAAGCCGACAACAACGACATCGGCGGACACTTCATCGTAAATATCGCTTTGAGAAATTTCCGGCTCTTTGCCTAACCAATCGTTATTTGCATCCGTGCCTTCTTCCGAAGTTTTTTCTTCTTTGACACTCAAACCCATAGCTTGAGCTATGCAATCGGCGGCGGCTTTTTTCACTGCATCTGCTGTAACTGTTGCGCCCGTAACACCGTCAATCTCGCTTGCTTGAGCGTTTAATAATTGCTCGGCGAGTTTTTCTGCAGCAGCAGCTCCTATCTCTTTTGTTTCTCCACTGCTGTCAACAATAACTTTTGTAATGCTTGTCTCATCAAAAGTCATTGTTACGGTTACCATACTCATAAGTCCCTGAGCCTTTGCGCTGTAAGTTCCGGGCGTGTAAATTTTTTTGCCCTCTGCCTTAGCTGTAAACGGCATCATCGACACTGCTGTCATGCCGAGCGCACCTATAGCTGAAACTTTCAAAAAGTCTCTGCGTGATACAGATTTATCCACTTAGATTCCTCCCTTTTATATATAAAAATAAGGAGAAAGGAACTGAAAAAATTTTTAATTCCTAACTCCTTACTACTAATTATTAATTGCTTTTTCGATTGCTTCTGCTACTTCTTGAGGTTTGGCCTGTCCTTTAGTCTCTTTCATGACAAGACCCTGAAGGAATTTTAATTTTTTGCCTTTCTTGTCTTTGCCCGATTTAATTTCTTCTAAGACATCGGGATTGGCTTTTATAACGGCCTGAATAATGTCGTTCAGAGCGTTCCCGGCAACTCCGCCTTCTGTTATGCCGAGTTTAGAGACAGCCTCGTCAATTCCGCAGGCGTTAGCGAACATGTAATCAAAAACTTCTTTACCTTGCGTCGTTGAGATTTTTCCGTCATCGACACGCGACACAAGAGAAGCTAAAACTTCGGGCTTCATGTTGAAGTCTTTAATCTTAAGCTGATTTTCATTCATGACGCGCAAAACTTCAGTTCTGATCCAGTGAGCAGCTCTCACGGGATTAGCTCCGGCGGCGACACAAGCCTCGAAATAAGCCGCTAAATTTTTATCGTCGGTGATGACGTCGGCGACTTCTGCGGGAATTTTCCATTCGTTGACATAGCGATTTGCTTTAATGTCCGGCATTTCGGGCATTTTAGCTTTCATTTTGTCAATCCAGTCTTGAGTGATGATTAACGGCGGCAAATCAGGCTCAACAATGAATTTCCTATAAAACTCTTTAACTCTTGACGGCGACGTAACACCCTTAGCGTCGTTCCAGTGGCGTGTTTCCTGTAAAATTTCCTCGCCGTTGAGCATCATTTTTTTCTGGCGTTTAATTTCATATTCAATAGCGCGTTCGAGAGCCTTAAAAGAGTTCATGTTCTTAACTTCGACTTTTCGTCCCCAACGGCCGTCCGAACATTTCATTGAGACGTTAGCGTCAAATCTCATCATACCTTTTTCAAGTTCGACATCTGAAGCTCCCGAATAAATCACGCGGCGTCTTAAAGTCGTAACATATTCAACGGCTTCACGGGCTGAAGCTACGTCAGGCTCTGAAACTATCTCAGCTAAAGGAGTGCCGCAACGGTTGTAATCAACGTAAGAAGTATCTGCGCCTTCAAGTCTGCCGTCAGATGCGCTGTGATGCAAACTTCCGACGTCTTCTTCTAAGTGCATATGATTGACGCGGATTTTCTTCAAATTTCCGTTGTCATCATGAACTTCGATATAGCCTTCGGTTGTGATTGGAAAATCGCATTGAGTAACCTGATGACCTTTTGGCAAGTCTGGATAAAAATAAGACTTTCTAAAAAATAAAGATTTCGGACGAATGCCGCAATTTAATGCGAGACCTGTTAAAATTCCCTGCTCGACTACATGATTATTTAATCTCGGCAAAGAGCCCGGCAAGCCTAAGCAGACAGGACAAACATTCGTGTTTGCAGGAGCGTCAGTGTTTGTCGAACATGAGCAGAAAATTTTTGAATCAGTTTTTAATCTTATATGAATTTCAATTCCGATAACGGGCGTAAAAGTTAATTCAGACATTTATTCGCACCTCCGCTAATTTAATTCAGGAATTTTAGGTGAGCCCGTATGACGTTCGATAATCACGCCGGCGTTTAATAATTCAGCGTCGCTCCATCGAGGGCCTATTAACTGCAAACCGACGGGCAACTTTTCTGAATATCCCGTAAAGAATGAAAGTCCCGGAAGTCCCGCTAAATTCACGGGCAATGTGTAAAGGTCAGCTTCATAACCTTTCATGGCGTCGTCATCAATCTCGCCGATTTTAGGCTGCATTGAAGGCGTTGCAGGCTGTAAGATAAAATCAACATCTTTGAAAGCCTTAGAAAATTCCTGAGCGATTAAAGTCCTGACTTTAGTAGCTGCGACGTAATATTCTTCACAGCGTGTAGGCTCAGTCAAGCAAGTTCCTGCGATAATTCTTGATTTAACTTCAGAGCCGAAGCCATAAGAACGGACGCGTTCAAACATTTCTTTGAGGCTTGAAGCGTCATTGACAGTATAGCCGTATCTAACGCCGTCATAACGTTCAAGATTAGTATGAGCCTCGCTCATTGCAAGAGCATAATAACAAGCAACGGCATAGCGTGATACAACAGGCAAAGAAACTTCTGTAATAATTGCGCCTTCTTCTTCAAGAATTTTTTTGATTTTGTTCATAGCTTCTGAAATCGGCGCGTCGAGCGTAAAATCCTGAAATTCTTTAACGAGAGCTATTTTTTTGCCCTTAATGCTGACGTCTTCTTTATGCGAAAAATCGTGATTTTTATTTCTAAAACAACTTGAATCCATAGGGTCATAATTCGCAATGACTGACATAACGAGCTGTAAATCTCTGACAGTTCTTGCAAACGGCCCGATTTGGTCAAGAGAAGAGCCGTAAGAAATTAAACCGTAACGGCTTACCATTCCGTAAGTCGGCTTTAGGCCATAGACGCCGCAATAAGAAGCAGGCTGACGAATTGAGCCGCCCGTGTCGCTGCCAAGCGAGAAAGGAACATAGCCCGCGCTGACTACAGCAGCACTGCCGCCTGAAGAGCCGCCGGGAACTCTTGATAAATCATTAGGGTTGTGAGTAGCTCCAAAAGCTGAATTTCCGCAAGTGTTGCCCATAGCGAATTCGTCCATGTTAGCTTTGCCCACTAAAACTGCTCCGGCCTCGCGTAAATATTTCCAAGCCGACGCGTCATAAGGCGGTTTCCAATTTCCTAAAATTTTGCTTGCCGCAGTCGTTCTAATTCCAGTCGTGCACATGTTATCTTTTAAGATAGTTGGAACACCTGCAAAAACACCCGTAGGATTAGCTTCTAATTGTGATTTAGCAACGTCATCGGTGCGAGTAATAAGGGCGTGAATTTTATCTTCGCAAGCGTCAATTCTATTTTTGCATGAATCAAAAAGCTCACTTGATGAGAATTTTTTTTCTTTCAAGCCTTCGATAACGTCAAATAAATTTAATTCGTAAAGTTCCATGAAAAATTATTCCTCCATAATTCGCGGCACTTTGAAGTAAGGCCCATCGACGTGTTCACTCTCGCGTAAAATTGCTTCAACGTTCTTAAACTCGACGACGCTGTCTTCACGTAAAGGACATTCGATAGCTTCTGCAAAGCTGAAGGGTTCGACGTCTTTTAAGTCAAGTTCTTTGAAACGGTCTAACATATCTAAAAAGTTATTTATGTAACGAACTGCTCCGTCAAGTTCTTGTTCACTCAAGACAAGACGAGACTCTAAAGCGATTTCGTTGACTTCTTCGCTTGTAAGTTTCAAGATAAATAAATTCTCCTTCTTGAAAAATTTTAATTTTTTTCGAGGATATTATAGCAAGAGATTAATTGTAAGCTCATTCATTACGATGGGCTTACTGTTACTATTTACATCATAGAGGCAAAAATTTTTACGGTTAGCTCTTTTATTTGCTCTTTTAGGTCAGCTACCTTAGCTTTTAAGCTCTCATTTTCGGCTTCAAGGGGATTGACATCAACAGGCTGAGTTTCTTTGGACTTTATTTTTGCTGATTTGTTGGCCATCTTTCGCCAATATTTTAGGGCATCTATTTTCGTGTGAGCTTGGAGTGCAGCCTTCTTCATCCCTATTTTATCGGCCAAATCAAGAATTTTTTTGCGTTCTTCAAGTGTGAAATCCTTGCTTTCCTTCAAAATAGTTTCCTCTTCACTGCTATTGCCATTTTTATTTTCTTCTTGCGTTGGGACGTGCTTAACGGACTGCTCTACCTGCCCAAGAATTTCCTCAAAGTTTAACTCAAAATCTTCAAAGTCGGACACTTGAGTATCGATCTTAGTTTCGACTCTAGCGTTTTCTTTTTTTGTTTCAAGCTTGGGGGTAGAGCCTTGAATTTTTCTTTTGTCCTCGAAATTTTGTGTTGCAAAGCCGTGTTTTTTATTTTTGTATTTTTTGTTTTTGTTTTTAGGATGGTCAATCGCGCCAAATTTTTCAAGATTATCAAGCCACTGCATTATCACCCAGCGGCGTGTTCCAAACTCATCTGCTGCTCGTGTAGCACCGACTTCGCTGACACGTGCGAGAATTTTTGAGCGTTCTTCAGGAGTGAAATCCTTATCGCGCTTATAATATTTTCGTTTAGGCGATGAAAAATTTTTTTCGCGTCTTCTGTCTTCAACTTGGTATGGCGACACAATTTCCTGCGCCCGGTACAATCCGTCGTTATCGTTGTTAAATCTGCGTTTAGGAGCATCAAGCTCATCAAAATCTAAATTTAATTTTTTCCCATTATTATATTGTTTTGTCATGTATAGAAAATCCTTCTTCTGTTATAGCTATGACTTAGAGTGTCATAAATAATTAATATCTTGTAGGTTGTTACGAATCTGTATCTTTTTCGCTCGATTGAGTATTATTCTAACATAACTTAGCAAGTAATGGCAATTTCTAAAAATTTTCTTCTATATCTTTTGCGCTTGGCGGACAGCCTTTGACATTTCGAGAAGCGTTTTTGCAGCAATTTCCAATTCCTAAAGCACCGTCGGGAATTTTTGAATTTTTCCAGCCTTGCCCAATATAAATATTTTCGCGTCGCCCTACTGAGTTCACATACAATGCACGAACTAAGCTCGCATAACATGCTGAACAAGCCGAATTTTCGTGAACATTTTTGACTAAACTTGCAACTGTCCCTGAAGGTCTTGGATATGAGCCTGCGCTTTCGGGTTCATTGAGATTAAGTATATCATTCTCGTCTAAAATTGAATTTCCAGCACCAAATTTTTCAGCAAGTTTTATGTATTTCACATCATCAAGATCAAGTCCCATTAATTTGCAGCCGAAAGCATCGATAGCTACAGGGTCTGTTCCAAGATACATTCTATGAGTTTGAACAGGATTTCCGCCTTCTTCAAAATTGAGGTCGCCGCAGATGCTGTCAACTATAATTAAGCCTGTTTTCAGTACAGCTCCCAGCGCAGCAATGGGCTTTGTTAATCCGAGAGAATGAAAGCGGCGTTTTTCTCTGTCAGGCAGGCAGCCTTTAAGATTTTTTAATGCGCAAGTCATTACAGTTTGGCAATGCCCTTTAAGAACAGGTAAATTCACTAATAAATCGGCATTTAAGGCGCGTTCACAAATATCAATCTTGCCGATTGGTGTATCAATACTTTTGACTTTATCTTTTTTGAGATCATAAAAAGGTACGTTATATTTCTCGCAAACTTTGTCATAACCTGCTTTTTTCATTGCTCTAATTGTCTCATCACCAACCCACGAGCCTTCGATTATAGAAATATTTTTTATATCATGTTCAAAAAAATATTCTATACAGCCGCTAAGGACTCCAGCGTGAGTTGTCGCACCGTTCTCCGGCGTTCCTGCTACAACAAGATTAGGTTTTAATGCAACATTTTGTCCCGGCGATACCAATTTGAAGGCTTCTGAAGCATCCAATAATTTTTTAGTCATTTCATGGGCATTTGCTCCAAAGATATTAAAAATTTTACTCATGTTTATACTCGATACTCCTTTGAATTTTGAAAAAATTTTATTCTAATTCGATAACTGAGTCAAATTTTATATTCTCGAAATTAAATCTTTCAAAAAATTTTTAGAGCATTTAATAAAAACTTAGTCATAAAGAAATTTGAGTTTCGATTTTGTAGTAATAAATGTAGTAATAAAATTGAAATTTTCTCTTGCGTTTTTTTGTGAGGCGTAATAAAATTTTAGTAATTAAATCACAAAAGGAGAGTTCATTTTGTATCTCACTAAACAACAAATAAATAATACCATTTATATTTATGAACAGTCAAGTCACAGAGATAAAGAAACAGGAAAAATTGAAACTAAACGAAAAATTCTGGGTAAATTGGACAAAGATAATAATTTTATCCCTTCAAAAGGACGAAAATTTGAGAATTTGCCTGCAGTAATCACTGAAGTTACAAAAATAATGAAAAAATTTCGCATAGACGAAGCAAAAGATTAGGAGATTAATATCTTGGTAAAAATTTTATTTGTATGTCATGGGAATATTTGCCGCTCGCCGATGGCCGAGTTTATCATGAAGGAATTAGTCAGGCGTGAGAAATTAGAAGATGAATTTTTAATTTCTTCTGCCGCAACTACTAACGACGAAATAGGCAGCGACATGTATCCTAATGCAAAAAATGAGCTAAAACTTCATTCAATTCCTTTTGAACGCCGCAGAGCCCGTAGAATAACACGCGATGATTACGAAACTTGGGATTATATAATCGCTATGGATCAAGAAAATTTACAACATCTTCGCCATATCATGAGAGAAGATTCTGCAAATAAAATTAAACTTTTAATGTCTTTCGCAGGAGAAAATAGAGAGGTCTCCGACCCGTGGTACACACGAGATTTCAGCGAAGCATATTGCGATATTTACAAAGGCTGTGAGGCATTACTGAAACAAATTAAAATTAGCAATGAAATATAAAATAATTCGTTCAAAAAGAAAAACTCTTGCCATTGAAATAAGTCTTAAAAATGGCTTCGTTGTTCGCTCTCCATTGAGAGTTAAACGTGAAGATATTGATAAATTTGTTAATGAACATGAAGAATGGATAAAAAATAAATTAGCAAAGATAAACGAAATAAAAAATATACCTACAATCAGCAAACTTAACTCGGAAGAAATTAGTTTTATGAAGGAACAAGCACGAAAAATTATTTCTGAGCAGGTTAAAAATTACTCACAAAAAATTGGAGTCTCTTTTGGTAAAATTACAATACGCAGCCAAAGATCACGCTGGGGAAGTTGCAGCAGCAAAGGCAATTTGAACTTTAATTTTTTATTGATGCTAACACCGCCGGATGTTCTTAATTCTGTTATTGTTCATGAAGTTTGCCACTTGAAAGAAATGAATCATTCTGAAAATTTTTATGCACTTGTCTTGAGCATATGTCCAAATTACTGGGAAGCTCATGCGTGGCTTAGAGAAAACGGCTCAAAAATTATGGCGCGACTCGACGATTAAATTTTACAAATTTACGTAAATTTATCAGCTTGTAACTACTTCTAAAATATATTAAAATTCTTCCACTCAAATTTAATTAAAAATTTTTAATATTTCTTAGGAGGAATCTATACTAATGAAAAAATGTGTGTCTCTCCTCGTTATTCTTGCCTGTATGTTTGCAGTCTCTGCTTCC
>JAFVEW010000248.1 GCA_017475805.1 Synergistaceae bacterium
AATAATAGATCCTACGGTCGGAATGAAATTTAATAAAACAGTCAGAACTCCCCAGCCTGCCGCAAGCTGGACATCGAAGAGTGTTAAAACTATCCATGCGCATATGCCCGTAGCAAAGCTGATTAACGCTAGTGTACCTAAATATTGACTGACTTGTTCTGAAATAGTAAAAAGGATTTTTTTAACACGCTTGGCGTTATGACCGAAGGCTTTTTCAATTTTTTCGTCTAAATATGGAGCTTCAACTAACATGAACATTAAAAACACGAACGTCATCACGAATTTACTCGAAAGCGCAATTATTAATGACGAAATATTTTTTGCATTGTCGCGTAAGATTCCCATCCAGTTAAAATTTTTAACAGCTTCGGGAGGAATACTCAACATCTGCATTAAATTCACGAACCAGTCAATTAATTTATCAGAATAAAGCGCGTAAACGTTCCCGAACTCAACGACTTGAGAGGCAAGAAATCTGAACCCTATCAGCCCGACACATACAAGAATTGCAAAAACTAAAGCTACATTTAGCCACGCATTCAGCCTTAAAGTTTTTCCTATTTTTATCACCGGCCTCAACATTTGAAGTATGAACCAAGCAATAACCAACGGAATAAATACATTGCTTGCAATGTGAAGGACGGAGCAAAGAGCGATCGACGACAAAAAAACTATAAGGCCAAGAAGCAATTTCATATTAAAATATTTTATCTCCTACTCGTGAGAAATTTTTATTATTGAGGCTATTATATCGCGAAATTATTTTAATAAAAAAATATCCCGGCTTTCACCGGGAGTGTGAGTATTTCGTATTATTTGCCAAGATTTTCGAGCCATTCAGCTACATCGCTCTTCAAAGTTCCGCCGCCTGAATAATGAACAGAAAGTCCGTCAGTTATAAAGGCTTTCGGAGCAAGTTTCGCTATGGCCGTGAGAGTTTGTCCAAAACGCCCGCCGCCGTGTGAGCAGAAAGGCATTATCGTTTTGCCGCTGAAATCGTATTCTTCAAGAAAAGACGCTATGGGCATCGGTATCGAAGCCCACCAATTAGGATAGCCTAATATTATTGTGTCGTAATGATCAAAATTTTTAATATGATTTTTAAGTTTCGGCCTTGCCTGTTTACGCTGATCTCTCTGAGCTTCTCTTAAAACAGTGTTGTAATCTTCAGAATAAGAATTTTCAGGTTCAATTTCAAAAATTTCCGCGCCTGTCTGTTTTTGAATTTCGTAGGCTATGCCTTGAGTATTGCCGCTCCATGTGAAGTAAGCGATTAAAACATTTTTGCTTTTTGCTGTTGCTTCTTGAACGGCCTCGCTTGTTATCGTGCCTGTGCCGATAGCTCCATAAACAAGCCTGAAGCCCACATTATATAATTTTCGCTCTTGAGGAGCTGCAGCTCTGTATGCCGAACGCATGTTCTTAGCAAAATCGTTCCAACCGCCGCCGCGATTGACTCGCCTTGTTCCTGTTTCAGGGCCTGTAGGATTTTCACTGTTATTTTCGTCATATGGCGCATAAATATCCCAACACCATTCGCCTACGTTGCCGTGCATATCGTAAAGCCCTAATTTATTAGGCTTGAAGCTACCGACATCCAAAGTCTCGCCGCGATAAATTCCGGGTTTTGTTGAAAGTTTGCTCTGAGAAAAATAATTTTCTTCTATTTCATACGGATAATGCCCGTAAAAATTTGCTTCATCAGCTCCGATTGAGTGTTCAAGGTTAAACGGCGTTGAAGTTCCTGCGCGGCAGGCATATTCCCATTCAGCTTCAGTCGGAAGTCTGTATCCGTTCGATGATAAATCCCACGTAACTTTGTTGCCTTCGACTTTATAAGCAGGAGTCAAACCTTCGGTCGCGCTTTTAGCATTGCAAAATAAAATTGCTTCGAGCCAAGTTACATTCTCGACGGGCTTATTCATTCCGTAAAAACTCGAAGGATTTTCGTCCATTAAGGATTTATATTCGCTCTGTGTAACTTCATGACGTGAGATATAAAAATCATTCACGAAAACTTCGTGCTGAAGCTCATCATCACTGCGCCAATTTTCTGAATTAGGGCTTCCCATTAAAAATTTTCCACCCTTGACCGCTACAAATTCATCTTCAAAAGCAACGGCCGCTGACGCGAAAATCAATAATAAAGATAAAATCAAAAATTCTTTCATGAAAAATTTTTCCTATTTCAACTTAGCATACTCGTCAGGTTCTACAGGTTCGCACCATTCAGTCGAGGCTTTTTCACCTGAAACTTCAACGGCCAAGTGCTGAAACCAAGAATCTTTAGATGCACCGTGCCAGTGTTTGACATTAGCAGGAATGTTCACAACATCGCCGGGATTTAATTCTTGAGCTTCTTTGCACCATTCTTGATAATAGCCGCGTCCTGCTACGCAAATCAAAATCTGTCCGCCGCCTTTTTCAGCGTGATGAATATGCCAGTGATTTCGGCAGCCTGGCTCGAAAGTTACGTTCGCAATAATTACCTGTTCTTTTGAAAGCATAGCCAAATAGCTTTGACCATCGAAATATTGCGCGTAGGCATCATTTTCTTCTCCGATTGGGAACGCGCTTAAATTTTTATTAACACTGCTCATGTCTTAAATCTCCCCTTAATGAAAATTTACTTTATTATACAGACTTAAACACGGCTTTAAGAAAAGAGTATTCTATATGAAGTTATCGAAGCCTACAACAGAAAATAAAAATGAATACGGAACTTACACTAAAAGAGCTTTAAAGGACATCATCAAATTTTTGAAAATATGGAACTTAATCAGCCATTTTTTCTTGAGTCAATTCCAAAAATGTTCTATCGGATTTAATTCAAATGATTCGAGAAAATTTCACGCCCGAGATAGCTGCTAAAAAACTGTAGAGATTTATAAAAAATTATTATCTAAATAATATATTCCGGCTGAGGGTTGGCGGTCGCTAATTCAAATCTATCTAAAATTTCGCGCCTTATATTCAAAAAACTTTCGCCGCCTCTGTGTCTCGGATGCGGAATTTTTATTGTCATAATCTCGCTGATTTTTCCAGGACGCGGAGTCATTATTATTATTCTGTCAGAAAGATATATAGCTTCGTCAATATCATGCGTTACTAAAATCATCGTGGCGTGATTATGTTCGCGGATTTCTAAAAGTTTGTCCTGCATGTCGGCCCTTGTGAAAGAATCAAGCGCACCCATAGGTTCATCAAGCAGCAAAACTTCAGGGTCATTAATCAATGAACGCGCTATAGCAACTCTTTGAGCCATTCCGCCGCTAATTTGATGAGGATATGAATTTTCAAAACCTGATAAGCCTATCATTTTTATAAATTCAGGAATTTTATATTTTTCTTCTTTGTAAACGTGCCGGGCTTTTAATCCGAAAGCTATATTTTGCTCAACGGTCAGCCACGAAAATAAATTTCCTTGCTGAAATATATATCCTCTTTTGAAGTCAGGGCCGTTGATTTTTTTGCCGTTAATTAAAATTTCGCCTTCTTGAGGTTTATCAAGCCCTCCGATTAATCTTAATAAAGTCGTCTTGCCGCAGCCGGAGCTTCCTATAATTGACAAAAATTCGCCCTTAAAAACTTCAAAATTTATATTTTTTAATGCCTCGACTTTTATTTTAGTGTCGTGTTCGTCAAGATATTCTCTTGAAACATTTTTAATTTTTAATATCGGTTCACTCACTTAAACTGTCCCTCCTGCCAGCGTAATACACGCGATTTTATGACGTTCAAAACTGCAAGAATTAAACTAAACATTAAAGCCATCAATAAGATCGCCGCAAAAACTTTGTAATATGCTGCCCAAACTTTCACAAGATTTATATAATATCCAAGTCCGCCCGGTTGTCCCATCATCTCGGCAATTACGAGGCATGTAAAAGAACTCGCGCAGGCCGTTGTTATTCCCGCAAAAATCTGCGGCATTGCGTGAGGCACTGCTACATGAAAAACTAAATACGGGGTTTTTGCTCCCAATGTTCGAGCGGCTTCAAACTGTGATTTTTCTGTCGTCTGAATGCCGAAGGCCGTCTGCGAAGCTACAGGGAACCACGAGCAAATTGCAATTAAAAAAACTGCTGCTAAAAACGGCGTCGGAAATAAAGTCAGAGCAAAAGGCATCCAAGCAACCGCAGGGATTATTCCTGTCATTTTCAAGACCGGGTAAACCCAATAATAAATTTTTGGAAACCAGCCGATTAAAATTCCCGTAGCAACTCCGAGCAATACTCCAGAAAGAAAGCCAGCTCCGAATAATCTTAAAGAATAAAGCAAATTTTCAAAAATATATCCACCTTCGATTAAAAACGCTTCCAAAATTTGAGCCGGTCCGGGAAAGAAGGGCTGCGGAGTTATTCGTAATTTTGTTCCGGCAACGTCGAAAATTAATAAAGCTATACCAAGAGCAAATCTAAACGCAGATTGTTTTATATATTTTTCGCGTCTGAGAGGTTTGAAATATGCTGTAATTCCTGCGATTAAAAAGATTACTATCACGCCTGTAAGCACAAGGCAATAAAAAATATTTAGGTCAAGTTCAAAGCCGTATAAATTATATTTAGTTATCTTTAAGCCTTTAGCAACTTGAGGGATAAAATAATTTCCTGCTATTGCCGCTAAAAATCCTAAATTTGTAATAAAAATAGATTGCAATAATTTTTTCGATGACATGATTTTATTTTATGCTGCTCCAAGGTGAGCTTGATCTAAGAATTTTATAGTTCGCGGGTGGCTTGGATTATTAAAAACTTTTTCAGGCGTTCCGTCCTCGATGATTATTCCGCTGTCAAGTAAAAGGACTCGGCTCGAAACATTTTTAACAAATCTCATCTCATGCGATACGACTATCATAGTCATTCCTTCTGAAGCTATTTCGCTCATGACGCCTAAGACCTCACCGACCCATTCAGGATCAAGCGCGCTCGTAGGCTCATCGAATAAAATTACTTCAGGCTCAACGGCTAAGGCTCGCGCAATTCCTACTCTTTGCTGCTGGCCGCCTGATAAAAAACTCGGATAAACATCGGCTTTGTTTTTAAGGCCGACTCTCTCAAGTAAAGCGAGTCCTTTTTCGTTAGCTTCGTCTTTTGAAAATTTCTTTACGCAAATTAAACTCGTTGTAATGTTTTCAAGAGCCGTTAAATTGCTGAACAAATTATAATGCTGAAAGACCATCGCCGTTTTGCTTCTGAGATTTTGAATTTTCTTTTTAGTTGCTGATTTCGCATCAATCTCTGCGCCGGCAATCTCTATAGTTCCTTCGTTGGGAGCTTCGAGCCAATTCATAGTTCGTAGTAAAGTCGTCTTGCCTGCTCCTGAAGGGCCTATCATAGTAACGACTTCGCCTTTGTTTATGTCGACGTCTATTCCATTCAAGATTATATTATCGCCGAAACTTTTTTTAAGGCCGCGAATTTTTATCATGTTAAAATGCTCTCCTCTCGTATTTTCTTGTTCGTTTCTCAATCATGCTCAAAATTCTTTCCAAAATAAAGCAGCATATCCAATAAATTAAAGAGACGACTATATAAACTTCAAAAAATCTGAACGAACGCGAACCTATTACTCTCGCGGCTGTCATCATTTCCATTACTGAAATCGCAAAAACTAAACTCGTTTCTTTCAGGAGCGATATTAAAGAATTTCCGAGAGGCGGCAAAGCTATAGCAAAGGCCTGCGGAAATACAACTTTTCTCATTGCCTGCGCTGTCGTCATGTTGAGGCTGTAGCACGCTTCAATCTGTCCGGGATCGACTGCGAGCATCGCGCTCCTGATAGTCTCAGACATAAAAGCCGCACTATTCAAAGCCAATGCAATCACCGCAAAGACTATTGCCGGAATGCCATTGACGCTTAGGCCAAGACCGAACTCTTCATTTAAGGTTCTTAAAAAAATCGGAAGACCATAATACGCAAGCAACAGCTGCACCATTTCAGGCGTGCCTCTTATGAAAGAGATATAAACTTTGCAAATTCCTGATAATATTTTTACGTTGAAATACCGAACGAGAGCAATAGCAAAGCCTAAAATCAAAGCAATAATCCCTGATATAAAAGCAATCTCGAGAGTTACAGGAAGATATGAAATTATTTCCGGCACTGTCGAGAGCATAAATTTAACATCAAAAACTTTGTTCATGTTGTCTACATAAGCTAAGAATAATAAGAGTGAGAAATCAAAACTCCTAACTTCTCACTCCTTAATCTTTTATTTTCCGAGACGTTCTTCAATTGCGTCTTTCGTTGAGTAGTCGCCGCCAAGATATTTTTCGCTGATTTCTTTTAATTTTCCGTTAGCTATTAGAGTTTTTAATGCAGGGTCAACGAGAGATTTTAATTTTTCTCCCTTTTCGTCTTTCGTGAAAAGCCAATAAACCGGAGCAAAATCAACATCGCCGCGAAGAACAAAGTCAACGTTCAAGCCCTGCTCTTTTACAATTAAGGCCGCCGTTACAGGGTTAGTTACTGTTGCGTCAACTCTTTCATTTTCAACGTCTAACAGCATTTTTGAAATATTGCCGTCGTTGTAAACGATTTTTATTTTTTTGCCGTGTCTGTCGTTCCATTCTTCAAGATGAACAGCCTGCTCTCCGCCGACGCCGACAGTTACGGTCTTGCCGACTAAATCTTCAATTTTATGAATGTCAGTTCGTCCTCTTAAAAACGCAATCGCTCCAGCTTCCCAAGCGTAAGGAACATCGCTGTATAAATATCGTGCTTCACGTTGTTCAGTTTTTGCAACTTGGCTCACGATTAAGTCATAGCGTCCGGCTTCAAAGCCTACAAAAATCGATGACCAGTCGACAGTTTGAATCTTGAACTCAACCTCAGGGATCAATTCATCGACGGCCTTAGCCACTGCGACGTCATAACCGTCGGGTTCGCCGTTGTCGTTTATGTAATTGTACGGCGCGAAAGCTCCTTCAGTTGCAATAGTGAAGACTTCAGCAGCAACAGAGCTTGATGCAAACAGCAAAACTAAACTTAAAGCAAAAATAAAACGCTTCATTAAAAAATACCTCCGTCAATTATTTTTTATTTATTTTTATCGACAGCAGTAAAAGCATTCTTGATATATTCATCAGGGTCGCTCTGTAAATAGCCGACTTCATGAAGAGCCTTAGCAAAATATGCGACGTCTGCACCGGCGTCAGTGTTGCTTCCATATTTATATGACTTAACAAGCTCGACGGCAAGGTCATAATCTTCGACTGCAACATATTGCTTTTCAGTTACGATTTTTACTGTTTCTTCAGGGTTTTCATTTATCCATGCTTTGGCTTTGTCATAGGCGCGTAACTCAGCGGCGATAAGTTCGGGCTGCTCCTTTATTAATTTCGTGGAGGCGTATAAGTAGCAGCAATAATGATTCTTGAAAGGCTCATCTTCAGCTATATCTAAGATTGCTCTTGATTTTCCAGCTTTAATCGACTGCGCGGCCTGAGGGTCCCATAACGCTGCAACATCAATCTGCCCTGAATATAAAGCCTGAAGCTCTAAATTTGAATCGCTGTAGGGTAAAAATATAACGTCATTAATTCCAAGCGCGGCCTGAGCAAGCCATAATAAAGCCGCCTGATAAGTTGTCCCACCGATTTCATCGACAGCAATTTTTTTGCCTTTTAAGTCTTTTGCTTCATGAATATCAGAATCAGGAAGAACATTTAACTTTATGCAGCCTTCGTGCAAGCCGTCAACAACAGTTAAGCCTATGCCGCTTTCGATAGCAGGGAAAAATTGAAAGTCGCCGTTTGCGCTGGCTATCGTTCCATTATTGAGGCCGACCTTTGCAGTTTCAAAATCAGCGGCAACTAATGTCGCATCGATTCCTTCTTCAGCAAAAAAACCTCTTTCATAAGCGATATAAGTCGGAGAATTGCAGAGTGAACCGCTCTTGCCCGGTATCGTGATTTTCCATTTTGCTTCGTCAGGCTTAACTTTTATTTCATCATTAGCCCACGCACCAGAGACTACAGCAAGAAGCGCAACGAGAGAAAAAATAAATAAAAACTTCTTCATAAAAAACACAACTCCTTAAGAATTTTTTTTAACCATAAAAAAACAGAGTGCCGATTAATTTCGTACACCCTGTTCATTTAAGTTCTAAGATTTTACGTATGTATGATGACTACGAACCGCAGGGGTACGAGAAATTAAAGCTGCACATTCTGCAACACATCATCATGCTAAAGCTGAAGAATAAATTTGAATTTCTTAACATTACCCTTGCGACTCCTCTCTTTATTTTTCTTTAATCTTTTAATTTTTCTTAAAATTTCATTGCGCGAGATAATATACCCGTTAAGTATGTTTGTCAAGTTTTGATGATTTAGCTCTCTAATATCCAGCGAGCTGCGCGCTTGGCCTCGTTAAAATCTTTGCCGTGCTTTTGTTCGTCGGGAGCTAAAAATTTATCAAAGTCAGGAAAGCCTCCTAAATCTACGAGCAAATCTTGAGCTTCCATTTTTGCAAACATTTCGTCAAACCTTTGAGTTCCATAGCCGAATGTCTTTTTTATAAATCCTGAACTCTTAGGAACGCGAAGCAAGCCGACTTTGAAGCCTGCCGTGATTGCTTCAGAGACCATTGAAACGCTGTCCTCAGTAACAATAACATGGGTAGCCGCGCCTAAAATTGAAGTAACGGCGTTGACTTTAGGATTTCTTGTGAGAATTAACAAATATCCCGTAGAAGGAAATGACATGAACATATCTTCGATTGCTTTTTCAACGTATTCATCAGTGCGCCGCGAGGTCGTTATTAAAATCGTTATGTCCGTGAAACGCTTAAGGTCGCCTAAAACTTCATTGGCCCATTTTGCTGTGATCTGATAATTTCCGTCGTCGCCGCCGACTAAAACAGCCACAACTTTTTTATTAAAGTTTCTATTAGCGAAAAAACTTTGAGCCGTCTTTTTCGTGAGTTCTTCGTAAATATGATTAGGCGCGCCAAGAGTCGTCAAAATTTTTTTATCTTCGGGGTCGTGCGGGTCATGTTCAGGGACTATAGCGAAATCAAAAGGCTTTGTCCCGAAAACTGAAGGTGTCATTATTACGGCTGATTGATTTCCTGTAGCCTTAGCAAGTGCAAGACAAAACGGAGCGGCGGTGCTTCCTGCTGAAATAAAAAGAGTATCAGGTTTGTTATATTTTTCTGATGAAATTCCGAACGATTGAAGCCATTTTTTAGAGTACTCAGCGTCGTTAAAATAAATATTGCGGCCGACGATTTTTATTTTGAAAAATTTTTTCAAGCTCGAAATTTCAGGAAGTTTAAGAGGCTCTTCGACTTTAGCATTTCCAAGACGTCCAAGCCATTCAGCGACGCCTAATGATTGATGATAATGACCGCGAATGTTATCACTGACTATTACGACATGCTTAAATTGAGGCATTTTTGATAATCTCCCTAACTTTTTCTAAATCTTCGGGCGTATCGACACCGAGACTTTTAATTTTGCTGTCTGTAACTTTAATTTTAATTTTATAACCATGTTCAAGAATTTTTAACTGTTCGAGACTTTCTGTTTCGCTTAAAGGCGTCGGC
This sequence comes from Synergistaceae bacterium, assembly GCA_017475805.1. The sequence continues at coordinate 9,553 of JAFVEW010000248.1, forward strand.
TCAAGAGTTACATATTTTTTTAGAAATTCTAAATCATAACCGTAAATGCCTATATGCTGATAAATTTTTATATTAAGATTTTTATTTCGCTGATACGGAATTAAAGAGCGTGAAAAATACAGCGCATATTCATTCTGAGACATCACGACTTTAACGATATTAGGATTTTCAAAATCTTCTTTTAGTTCACTGCAAAGAGTAGCGGCTTCACAGCCGATTAATAATTCTGCTACTTCGTCAATCATTAACGGGTCTAACAAAGGCTCGTCGCCCTGAATATTAATAACAGCGTCGAATTTTTGATTAAAATTTTTTACGGCCTGCTCACATCTTGCTGTGCCGTTTGGTAAATCGGAGTCAGTCATGACGGCGTTTGCATTAAATTTTTTCGCGGCATTAAAAATTCTTTCGTCGTCAGTCGCTATTAAAAGACTGCTTAGGCTCTTGGCCTTTATTGCTCTTTCATAGACATGCTGAATCATCGGTTTGCCGTTAATATCAGCTAAAGGTTTGCCCGGAAATCTTGTCGAAGAATATCTCGCTGGAATAACTCCTAAAATCTTTTTTTTCATTTTTAACTTCCTACTTCCTACTTTCTAACTCCTACTTGCTTTTACGCTATGCCGGCTTTTAATAATTCGTGAATATGAACGATGCCGACTGGCTTATGATTTTCATCGATAGCTATCAACACGCTGATTTCATTTCTTTCCATGACGTTTACAGCCTTAGCCGCGAGTTCATTCGGTGAGATTGTTCTCGGAGTTTTAGTCATGGCCTGTTCGATTTTAGTGTTAAAAGCCTCAAAGCCTGAACGTTCAATTAAGCGTCTTAAATCTCAGTCCGTGAAAATTCCGATTAACTTTTCGTTCTCATCAATCACGCACGTTGCGCCGTATCCTTTTCCCGTTATAACAAATAAAGCCTCGCGGACGCTCACGCCTTTTTTCACGACCGGTAACTGTTCGCCGGTACCCATAACGTCAGAAACTCGCGTTAATAATTTTCGTCCTAAAGCACCGCCTGGATGGAATAAAGCAAAATCTTCGCGCTTTAAGCCTCTGAGCATCGCAACAAGAGCCGCTATTGCGTCGCCTATAACGAGCTCAAGAGTAGTGCTGCTCATCGGTGCAAGCTGTAAAGGGTCGCCTTCACTTTCAACATGAGCATTAATGATAATATCCGAATGAGTAGCGAGCGGCGAAGATAAATTCCCTGTTATCGCTATCATTTTCGCGCCTATTCTACGGAAATGCGGCAGCAAAGCAACGATTTCAGACGAAGCTCCGCTGTTGCTGATTAAAAGTCCGACATCTTCGCGTCTGACCATTCCTAAATCACCGTGAAAAGCCTCAGCAGCGTGCAGAAAAAATGACGGTGTTCCAAGTGATGCTAAAGTTGCTGAAATTTTACGACCTACATGTCCTGACTTTCCAAGCCCTACGACTACAACACGACCTTCGCAAGCAAAAATTTCACGTGCGGCATTCACAACTTCAAAATTAAGATTTTCAGCTGAGTGTAAAATCTCGTTTGCTTCAGTCTGCATTAACTTTTTAGCAGCGTCTAATAATTCATTATCTGAGAAATTCAATTTAATTTTCCGCCAGCGGTGCTCCCACTTCGTCTTTCTGTAAATTCTGCCTTGCGTTATGAATAGCCAGGACTTCATCTAAAAATTGCGGCATTTTATCTAACGGTATCATGTTAGGCCCGTCGCTCAAAGCCTCTTTAGGGTTCGGGTGAGTTTCAGCAAAAACTCCGTCAATTCCTACAGCAGCAGCAGCTCTCGACAAAGGAAACGCCAGCGTGTAATCTCCGCCGCTTGCACCTCCGAGACCGCCGGGTCTTTGAGCACTGTGAGTAGCGTCAAAGATAACGGGATAACCGAAATCACGCATAGTTTTTAATCCCGGCATATCGACAACGAGTCTATGATAGCCGAGCGAAGTTCCTCGTTCACAAAATATTACGTTATCGTTGCCTGCCTCGCGACATTTAGCGGCGACATACTGCATATCTTCAGGAGCTAAAAACTGAGCTTTTTTAATGTTAATAATTTTTCCTGTTTTAGCAGCGGCAACTAATAAATCAGTCTGACGGCACAAAAATGCAGGAATTTGAATAACGTCGACAACTTCACCGACAGGAGCGGCCTGATGACTTTCATGAATATCAGTTAGAACTGGAACATTAACGACAGTTTTTATTTCCGCTAATTGCTCAAGACCTTTTTCAAGTCCCGGACCTCTCCAAGCGTGAACAGAAGTTCGGTTAGCTTTATCGAAAGACGCTTTGAAAATATAAAGCAAATTTCTTTCTTCACAAATCCTTTTCATGAATTTAGCAACACGCAGGCCAAGCTCATAATTTTCAAGTGAACAAGGCCCGGCAATCACAGTTAAACTTCCGTCGCCGATAAATTTGCCGTCAAGAAAATATTTTTTTCTATTCATTTTTATTTTTTAATTAATAAATTTAGGAGTTAGAAATTTTTTTACTTCCTACTTCCTAACTCCTAATTCCTACTTGTATTTTTACGCTTTTCCGTCTGAACCGAAGAGCTTAATTTTCTCTCTTACAGTGTCCTTGATTGCCTCGAAGCCGGGAGCTAATAACTTTCTCGGGTCGTATCCTTTGCCTTCGTTGTCTTTGCCTGCTTCGATGTATTTACGTGTAGCAGCAGCGAATGAAAGCTGGCACTCTGTATTGACGTTGATTTTGCAGACGCCGAGAGTGATTGCTTTTTTGATCATGTCGTCAGGAATACCTGAGCCGCCATGAAGGACTAAAGGCATTTCGCCTGTCTTGGCCTGAACAGCTGCTAAAGTCTCAAATGAAAGTCCTTTCCAATTCGCAGGATATTTGCCGTGAATGTTGCCGATACCAGCTGCTAACATGTCTACGCCGAGATCAGCAATTCTCTTGCATTCGTCGGGGTCAGCGCACTCGCCCATTCCGATGACGCCGTCTTCTTCGCCGCCGATAGCACCGACTTCAGCTTCGATTGACATTCCAAGATGATGAGCAGCGTTTGTAAGTTCGCAGGTCTTAGCGATATTCTCATCGATTGCGTATTTTGAGCCGTCGAACATGATTGACGTGAAACCGGCCTTAATGCACTTGTAAGCACCTTCGTAAGTTCCGTGATCCAAGTGCGTGCAGACAGGAACAGTAATTCCAAATTCTTTGTCCATTGCTTCGACCATTGCCTGAACAGTTCTGAAACCGCCCATGTATTTCCCTGCGCCTTCGGAAACGCCTAAAATTACAGGAGCTTTTAACTCTTCAGCAACTTGAAGGACAGCCTTTGTCCATTCAAGATTGTTGATGTTGAACTGGCCGACAGCATAATGACCAGCCTTAGCTTTTGTGAGCATTTCTTTTGCGTTTACTAACATTAGAAATTTACCCTCCTAAAAAAATTAAAAAATTTTTGACGAGTAAATTATAATCGCAAAAGAGTTAATTAACACCGTGATTTTTAAGTAGCAAGTAGGAAGCAGGAAGTTTTAAGTTTATAATTTGAAAATTATGATTGAAATTAAAAATTTGAATTTATCTTTCGGCGAAAAAATTATTTTCAAAGACTTAAACTTCCGCATTAATGACAACGCCCGCATAGGCATAGTCGGCTCTAACGGTGCAGGCAAAACAACTTTGCTTAGAGTTCTGACAGGACAAATTGAAGCTGACGGCGGAGTTATTGAACGTTCAAAAAATCTCACGGTCGGCTATCTTCCGCAGGATTTAATAGAGCTTGAGCCGGTGCCTTTAATGCAGTATCTGAAAGACAGCGTAGGGATTTCAAAAATAGAATTAAAACTCCGAGACGTTGAAGAAAAATTAGCGAACACTAACGAAAATCAAAACGATTTATTAAACGAACATTCGAGGTTAGAACGGCGTTTTGAAAATTCCGGCGGCTTTGCATTCGAGTCAATGGCTATGAAAGTCCTACATGGCTTAGGCTTCAAAAAGGGCGACGAAAATAAAAATTGCCGAGACTTCTCCGGCGGTTGGAAAATGAGAATAGCTATGGCCGCTTTGTTATTGTCTTCGCCTGATGTTTTATTATTAGACGAACCGACTAACCATTTAGACACCGAGAGCATGGAATGGCTTGAAGGCTGGCTTAGAACTCATCACGGAGCAGTGGCTGCTGTATCTCATGACCAAAGATTTTTAGAAAATATTGCAGAAGGCATCGCAGAACTTGAACGAGGAGTCATAAATTTTTATCCTTTAAGTTACGATGAATATATCGAAGTTCGTGAACAGAACAAAGAATTATTAGAGAAAGCCTACGCTCAGCAGCAAAGCAAAATTCAAAAAATCGAATCTTTTAT
>JAFVEW010000249.1 GCA_017475805.1 Synergistaceae bacterium
AAATAACTCAATTAAAATTGCCCATAGCTTGCGGCATTCCGCCCAATTTAGCTTCGGCAATTAAGCGTTTTACGTCATCAAGCGTAAATGTCGGTACAGCGGCTTGCCTTTTCTCTTCGCGGGCTTCCCACCATTTATTGAAAAACGGAAGAAGCATAATTGCCCCGATTAACACAAGCAAATAATATAAAAATGTATTCGTTGTTTCTACACGCTTTTCTAAGCCGTCAATGCGCCCTGATAATGTTGCAAAATTTCCGTCAACACGCTCGGACAGCACTGCGACAGATTGTGCTAAGTTTTTTATTTCTTCTCCATGAGCTTTTAATTCTTCTCGTTGCGATTTTAATTCGGCCAAGATATTGTCAAGTTTCAAATTTACATTTCTCATTTCGACTTCAAAGACGTCTTTGCGAACATAAATATCATCGCTTCCCGCTCCGTATGAACACGGACACAGGGATAAGACAAGGCATAACGATAAAATTATTTTTTTCATTTTTATTCCCTCATTTACGATCCGTGCTAACTATCTAAAATTTTTCTTCTCTTTCAAATTCTTTCCCGCATTTTTTGCAGAGTACCATTTTCGCTAAAATTCCTCAATGAAATTTTTAGTTCTTACTTATTGAGAGTTTGCAAAAATAAATTATTCGAGATAACAAAGACATCGCCCGCTTTAATGCTGTACTTTTCTGCTATTTCTCGCGTGGCTTTTAGAACTTTGTTTTTTCGAACGCCCTCTTGATACATCGATTGTTCTAACGGGTCGCTGATATTTTTCCCGAAGTCGAGCGAAGTTTTTGCAGCAATATCTTGTGCTTGTTTAAGTTCTGCGTCGATAGCTTTCTGCTGCGAATCGGTAAGGTTTTTAATTACATCAGGTGTCGTTTCAGCTTGCCAAATTTCTTCAATTTCTTCATCAAGCAGAAATCCGTTAGCTTTTAATTTTGCGTCGGAATTACGAATTACTGTCTGCATATCACTCCCGTAAGCGATACAGGCCGACAAAACGACTACAAAAGTCAAAAATAAAGCCATATTTTTTCTCATAATTTTTAGCCTCCAAAAATATTTTTTACACTATTAATATTGTTACGCCCTCAATCCATCATTTTAATAACCAACTTGCTTAACGCCGTACTCAGCTTGTTTTTTCGTAAAGCCGTCCCCGTCCACTAATTGTTCAATAAGTCCTTTACGTGAAAAGGAGCTTAACTCTAAATATTGTTTTGCACTCTTAGCGGCTTGTTCATTCCAATCAGCACCGCAATTTTTAACGGCATACTCAGCCTCCGCATGGGTGAAGCCGTCCCCTTGTTCAAGCTGATTCATTAATCCCTTGTAAGAAAATCCTGATAATTCAAGATAATTTTTCGCTGCCGAAAGTGCGTTGGCTTCACCTTTTGTGAGATTTTTTAACGCTTCTTCAACAAGAGGTTGCGTATCCTTGATAATTTTTTCAGCGTCAATATTTTTCCCATCCGTGAAAAACATAACGCCCAAACCGACAATTATCAAAATGACGATACAAGCCACTCCAAACTTTATGAGCTTCCATATGAACTTAAATAAAAACATCCGAAATTCTCCTCCCTAATTTGAAGTATTTTTTACAGATTGCCATGCTCAACTCATCGCCGCCAGATCACTATTAGTCACGGCAATTTCGCCGAGTTCGACGTTATTTAATTTTTTTTCAAGGATAGAATATCCTCGCTCAGTAGCAGGAATTTCAATTCTTGTGTTCCCTTGTTGAAGGACAATTAATTTTCCCATGTTCCCTGACGAAGAATTTTTTTTACGAACTCTCACTGTTTTTACGTTTGCCTCTAAATTATCAGGCAAATTTGCCGAGTTATCGTCAGTAAGCTGTCCTATAGATACTCCGAGAGCTTTAGCGATATTTCTCAACTCTCCTAATCGCGGTTCTTGCGTTCCTCCCTCCCATCGACGCATTGTATCTACGGACACACCGACCTCTTCAGCTAACTCAGCTTGCGAAAAATGCCCCTTTCTAAAAATTTTTATTCTTTCCCCAAACGTCATACTTACAACACCGCCACTCGCGCCACGCCTAAAGCCACATCTCTAAGAAAATCATAGCTTGCCTTTATTGGAGGCATTTCTACTTTTTCTCCGTTTTTGAACGTATAAACTAACATTCCTTTATTTAATTTCTGTTGTTCTTTTACATAAGGAGATTCTTCGTTGGGCAAATCAACATCATTTCTAGAATCATTTTCAACTTTTAGTGGTGTCAGGTCGTCCGTTTCTCCTAAAATATATGCAACAGTTGTCCCTAATGTCTTGGCAAGAACTTTCAACTTATCAGCAGTTGGATAGCCCTTGTCATGTTCCCATTTAATGAGGGTATTTACATGAACATCGAGGAGGTCGGCCAACTCCTCCTGTGAAAATTTACCCTTTCTCAAGAGCTTGATTCTTTCTCCCATTGTCATTATACCCACCTCGATTTGTGTATTTTCATAAAAATTTTACATTTTGCTTTAAGAAAAGACCATAGAAATAATTAGAGTTTTACCCACAATATTTTGTGATAAATGTTTGACATAAAAATATAGATAGAGTAAAATATTCCACAATAAAATAGAGATTAAGAAAGGGGGAGTGAAAAATGTTCATTCGAGAATGTAGAAAAAAGGCTGGATTTACACAAGAACAACTGGCTGAAATGGTCGGAGTTCATGTTAATACTTTAGCTAAGTGGGAGAACGGCAGTTATTCTCCAAGAGTTAGTGAACTTCAAAAAATCTGCACTGTTCTCGGTTGCACAGAAGCTGAACTCCTCAACGGCACGATTAAACAGGAATTTGAAGTAAAAATTTTAATGGGGGTGAAAAGTTTGTCAAACGTAGCAGGACTTGAAATTAAAGATGATTCTTTCTTTTATGGCGTTGATGACGAAAAACCGCAAATTCACATAGGCGGCAAAATCAATATTGGGACACAGCAGGAGCGCGACGAGGCTTTGAAAAAAATCATTGCGAATTTTCACAAGGCTTGCTGGATGTTCGATCACAAGAGCGAAGCAGAGGCTCAAATTCCCGACTGTGGCGCAATTCAGCCAGCTTAAGGAGGCGCGAAAATGACACGTTATTCAGACATAAAAGAAATTAAAGTCATAAGCGACCCCGACGAAGTCAACAGCCTGCTTAAAAAATGGTGGGAGCTTCTTGAAATTTATAAAAACGAAGATTACGGGATTATGTTCGTTCTTGGTCGAAATTTCTGTAAGTCAATCGGCGAATTCAATGGTGACTATATGTATGAAAGGAGGTTGTGAAGCATGACGCCAAACAAGACGGCTTTATTGACGCGAATTAACTCACTCAGAAAAGAGCTTGACGAACTTGCCGATTTAGTAATTTTGCTCGAAGAAACTCAGCCAGTAGCTTTGCCACCTAATGTCGTAGAGCAAGACAAATTTTTGACCGTTAAACAAGTTTGCGAGCTACTTCAAATTTCGGACAGTACTTTCTACGAGCATCTTCGATCGGGGTTGTTGCCTCCTGGAATTTCGTTTGGCGCACGCTCTAAACGCTGGCGAATGTCTGACATCAGAGCTTGGCAGGAAGGAAGAAACAACACAGCTTCCGTGAAAGTCATTGTTTCAGAAGGCGTCAAAAAGCGTCGAGGCAGGCCGTTAAAAGTTCGCAGAGAGGAGGAGTTTTATGCCTAAAGCAAGAGTTTTAACTCATGAAGAACGGCTCGCAATGACTAAAGGACACTCAAGCCTTTTGCAAGAAATTCGAGAAAGTAAAGATTTACCGCCCGCTTATCCCGGAGCTGAAGAAATTAACGAAAAAAATTTTAATGACGCTAATCACTGTCCGGTTTGCGGCGGCGAATTAATACGTTTTGAAGGCTGCTATCGCTGCAAAAAATGCAGTTGGAGCAAATGCGGCTAAGAATTTTTGACTTTCAAAACGTGCGAACCGTTGCAGTGATTGAAATGAAATCACGTTTTTGTAGTAATAAATGTAGTAATAAAAAAATCCTTTCCTCGATATTAAATCAGGAAAGAAATTCTCGAAAATTTAATTTTATATTTTAGCAGAAAAATTAAAAGGAGAAAGATGAAAAATAAAATATTTGACGAAATATACGGCCGACTAATTCTAACAACTGAAACTCTCAGAGCAATGGAATTTTTTATGCTCGGTCAGGGACACAGCGAAATTGTCGCAAGAATTGACAGGATCGTTTCATCGAACGACGAATTTTTAGACTGCGTCGAGAAAGAATTAAATCAGGAGAATTAAATCATGGCTTTTATAAAAATCAGTTTTGCTACGAACGAAGGGAATTTTAAGCAGCCAACAGGAAGCTACGACGTAATAATCCACGCCGGACTTGACGAAGCTCCTGAAACCGTCTTAACGGAGGCTATTGAACGCGCTCAAGTCGCACTCCAAAGCATTCCAGACGGGCGGCATTATCCAAAGTACAGAATGGCGGACACAAGAGAAAATTAATTTTCACTGGAGGTCAAAACGTTATGAATGAAACGAAAGTCATCAACGTACGCTTAACAATAGACGAAATAGAAAAAATTGACGAGCTTGCAAAAGCTGACGAAAGAAGCAGAGCTTACATGATCAGAAAACTTATCAGGCAAGCTCTGGGTGAATTTCAACGTAGCGACTGACAGCATCTCGGAGGAGACGCTGAATAACGTTGCTAATGGAACGGTCATCGGCGGCGGCAATCGCACGGATTTTTTCATCAAGACCATCGTCGAGCCGTACATTACGAATTATATTTTTAGTGTTCATAAAAACCACCTCCGAAATTTTGATAATTATACGCTCTTTTTTGTAGTTATTTGTAGTTGCATTTTAATAATTATCGTAGTAATATCTACCACAAATAAATACAAGGAGAATGAAAAATGTTAATCAAGATTTTGTTGAACGAAAAGCCGCGAACTGAAAACAGAGTGCGTTATCCGGAAGTTTTAGCGATTGTTCGGGAATGTTTTTACGAGATCGAACTGGCTCAAAAAATGGGCTACTCGTGGAAGCAGATAGCGCAGGCGATGCGGAAAATTTATCCCGAAGTCGAAAAGTACGGCAGCTGGTGGGTCAAAAGATATTACGGAAGAATTAAAAAGGAGAATGAAGAATGAGAGAGAAATTAAAGCCCTGCCCGTTTTGCGGAGGCAGCAACGTTCAAGTTATCGAATATAAAGCAGGTTATGGGACTGTAGGCTGCGGCGACTGCTGTTTTGAGTTTCCTGATATGGATTACATGGACACAACAGAAAATGCGATTACTAAATGGAACAATAGAGCTAATGAGGGATTATTACGCAAACTTCTTCAAGCTATGTGTGCTATTCGTGATGAAAAAATAGCTCGCAGAAAAGAAGACAATTCTCCGGCTTTCGTGATGGTTTTAATGCGTGAAGATGAGATTTATCAACAAGCTAAGGCTTTTCTACAGCAGGAGGCAAAGTAAACGATGAACATTTTAAGAAATTTTTTGCGGAGAAGTTTTCAGAATACGCGCAAATTTCGCAGGCTTGACCTTCGTGAACACATAGCAAAAATCCACGAATTTGACTGCAAACCTTATACGTTCGACGAAGTAGAAATTATTGATGTCCGCAAGCCGTCGTTTGCGTTGGGAGCGTAGGAGGGATAAATCATGAGTAATCAATACGTTATAAAACAGACTTATCTAAGAATGCCGGAAGAACTTCATAAAAGACTCCGGCATGAGGCGGCAGAAGATGACGTTTCACTAAATCAGTGCATTCTCAATCTTCTTTCGGAGGCGTTGGAAGCTCGCCATGCTTCTGTTCCCAGTTTTGAACAAACTCCTCCGCAAGAGAAATAAAAGTCGTGTTTAGCGATTCGTTTTTAAGAGCAGCAATCACTCGTAACTTAGTGTGAAGCTCATCAGGCAATCGAACGTAAAGAGCGGTCATGAAAAACTCCTTTCTTAAAAAAATAAATTTTATGGAGGTTAAAAATTATGAGTAAAAAAACAATAACGCAATTTTCAATAAGACTTCCTATTGAACTTTACAGGGAGTTGCGATTTATAGCAGCGGATCAAGATAAATCTTTGAACCAAATAATTATCGAAGCTCTTCAGGAGGTAACGGCAAAGGCCCGTATTTCTGTTCCCACTGGGCTATTGAAACATCAAGAGCTTCATTGATAACAGTGTTGACGGAAACATTACGAAAAGCCGCAATTATTCTAAGTCTTGCGTGTGTTTCTTCAGGTACTCTGATTGAAAAAGATATTACATTTTTATTCACGGTGTTTTTCTCCTTTAGTGTTTTAGTTGCATTTTAAGAGAGCTTATATTAAAATCAAGTTTATTAGTTCAAAAACACTAAAAAACTATAAAGGGGAGCGAAAAAATGTTTATCGAATTGTTGCTTAAAGAAAAGCCGCGAAGCCAATGCAAAGTACGTTATCCGGAAATTTTGGCGATCGTGCGAGGTTGTTTTGATGAAATCGACAAGGTACGCGAAATGGGTTATTCGTGGAGACAAATATCAAAGGCAATGAAAATAACCTATCCCGGACTCGGGATTATGCCAAGTTGGATTAAAAGATATTACGAACGAATTAAGAAGGAGAAAAATAATCATGAGCAATAATTTAGAACTTTTAACAACTCGGGATTTCAACGGCGTTGCTCTTGATTGCTACAAAGCTGAAAATCAAGACGACGATTTTTGGGCAACAAGAGAGCAAATAGGGCGGCTTTTAGGGTATGAACAACCCGACGCTTCAATCAGAAACATTCATAGCAGAAACACAGACAGGCTCAATAAATTTTCAACTCGTATCAAGTTGATACAGGTTGAAGGAAATCGCACGGTAACGAGAGAGGTAACAGTTTACAACTTCAAAGGCCTCTTAGAAATCTGCAGATTTTCTAATCAGCCTAAAGCGAATGATGTTATGGATTTCTTGTGGAATATTGCTGACGAAATCCGCAAGCACGGATTTTATGCGACGCCAGCAACAGCTGAAAAGATTATAGCAGATCCTGACGCTTTCATAAAAATTCTTGAAGCCTTAAAAACTGAACGCTCGAAAGTTGCCGCTCTTGAAGCCAAAGCTGAAGAAAATAAATCAAAAGTTATTTTTGCCGACGCCGTCGAAGGCAGCAAGGACGGAATGTTAGTTGGGACTTTTGCAAAATTTCTTAAGCAAAAAGGATTTAATGTTGGACAAAATCGGCTTTTTGTATGGTTCAGAGAGAACGGCTGGCTTATGTCTACGTGGGACAGCAGGCGCAACACTCCCACACAGAAAGCTCTTGACAGCGGCTATTTTGGTATCCGTGAGAATGTTGTAATTACGAGATACGGGACAAAAATTCCTAAGCCGACGCCGTTAATCACGGGCAAAGGCCAGCAGTATTTTATGAACGGCTTTTTAAGCGGAAAATTTGAGGTGAAGTAGTTATGACTGAACTTATTAGAGCAACAACAGGACACGGCCAATATAGATCGCCCAACTACTGGAAGGTAAAGATTGAAAGACGCAACGGTCTTTTAGGGATAGTCAGATACGATTATCAAGATAAAGAAATCGCGTTTTTCGTACAAGGCGATGCAAATTTATTAGCTAATTCGCCGGAAATGCACGACATGTTATGGGCAATCCTCGAAAAAATTGACGAAGACCCTTATGTTAATAGCAAACTGTACCCACTTAAAAAAGAAATTATAAATTTGCTTGCTCGTACCGATGTTGAAGAACCTGAAGGAATGCCTGAAGCTGTAGTCAAGGAAGTTGTACGTGAAGCTAAACGGCTGAATAAAAAGGTGGTGCAATGATGAGTGATTTTGAAGTTCAACGAAGCTCAAAAGCTAACTGGTTTGCGTGTATTGATTTTACAGTCTTGGACGACGAGAGATTAAGTCCGATAGAAAAAGTCGTGTTTTGCTTATTATGCCGTTTCACGAACTGGCAAAACCGCGAATGCTATCCGAGCATAAAAATAATCGCTAAAAAAGCCAACTGTTCAGAACGTAGTGTCGTAAATGCCTTAAAAAAGCTAATCGAACTCGGCCTAATCGAACGCCGTGAACGCTTCAACAACGGCCGACAAACAACGTCGCTCTACAAGATCATCGGCTTTGAAGCTCCATGCTATGAGGTTCAGAACGCTCAAGAAAGCGAGGGAGGGTGCAGCACGTTCACCCCGCCCTGCAGCTCCTGCACCCACGAGGGTGAATCTCCTGCACCCCGTATTAACGATATACATAATAACTATAATTACTCTAACGAGGGGAGCAAGTCCCCAGAGCCTAAGGCTGAAAATCCTGAAAGCAATCAACCCGACACAGTCAAAGCCGAAAAGCCCGAACAATCACAGAGCTATTCGCCTGATTCACGAGAAATTCCTGAAGCTATGAGAGCTACAGCGCGATATTTGCTAATGCGTGCTGGCAGGCAATATTTATCGGCGAACGAGGTTCAAAATTTGCGCTATCTTGCCTTGCTTCACACTCCCGCAAGAGTTCAGAAAGAGATCGACGTTGCCGTAAATCGCTTTAACAAACACGGGCGGAACTTGACTTGCTTGGGCTTTGATTATATCGCGGCTTGCTTGGCTCACCAGCAGAAAACGCTTAAGCCTAAAGGCCAAAGCAAAGCCGAACTCAAGAAAATACAAGAAGAAACTCAGGAATTTGCAAGCATGGAAGTCGACAGCAGCAGCATTTCCAACGAAGATTTTGACGCCGTTATGGCCGAGATACACGGAGGCAAAGTATCATGAACAAGTACGTAGTTTTAAGTCATCTGTTGGATTTATACCCCAACGTTGACGAAAAAGTTTTTTACACAGATTACGCCGGAGATATTCACGATGAAATCATTGGTGCGAGAGCAATTTACGAAGAAATATTCAACATGAGCTGTTGCTTTGATTGCACAGGAAAAAAGTGTTCGCTTCCCGAAGGAATTAAGGCAAGAAACAGCCGCGTTATTACAAAAATCTGCGAAAGTCCAAAAGGCTATAAGTATCTCGATGTTCGCAGGACTTGCGGTCTTTGCTGTAAATTCGACAGATTAAAAGGCGCGTTCGGACGTTTATACAAAAACAGCGGCCTTAAATTGGACGATTTAGACAAGACTTTTGAAAATTATATCTGCGGTGATAATGCCGATTTACGTGCTGCTTTCTGTGAGGCTTTTCAGGCTGCTAAAAATAATTCTTGTCTTGTGATCGCAGGCAAACGCGGAACGGGCAAAACTCATCTTGCAATTTCCATAGCCATTGAGAACATGAAAAAAGGCTTGCAAGCTAAATTCAGACTTGTTAATTCAATGCTTGACGAGCTAAGAAACGCGGTATTAAACACGGGCGATTATTTTAATCTAATGGACGAGTTCAAGAGCGTTGATTGCTTAATTCTTGACGATTTAGGCAAAGAGAAAAACACAGCTGCAGGAATGGATTATTTGCATCAAATTATAGACTGCAGATACAGGAATAATTTGCAGACGATAATTACGACGAACGCAATGACAGCAAGCGATTTAAGCACACAAAGCGGCGTTGATTTTATAGCTCCGATAATCTCAAGAATTGCTGAAAAAGGCCGTTGGATTACGATTAAAAATGCTGATGACTACAGAGTTAAATTCAAGAAAGGATTAAATTAAAATGGCTGAATACGGAAATTTACCAAATAACACACAGGCCGAGCGTGCAGTTTTAGGAGCTTGTATGCTGTCGGAAGATAGCTTGAGCAAAGTCATTGAGATATTAAAACCCGATGATTTCTTTGACACAAATAACAAAATCGCCTATGAGATTTTAATCGGCATGTTCAGCGCGAATAAGAAAATCGATTTAGTAACTTTCTTGGACGCCATGAAAAGCCGAAATGTTTTCGATAGATTAGGCGGTCAACCGTTCGTAGCTGAATTAATGAGTGATATTTCTGTTACTGCAAATGCAAGCTATCACGCTCAAATTGTAAAAAATCATGCAATAAGGCGCGATTTAATCTTAGCAGGGCAAAGAATAGCGTCATCAGCCTATAGCGCGGATATAGACGTCAGCGATTTAATTACAAATTCTGAAAAATTGATTTTTGATGTAACGCTTGGCAAAGAAAATACAGCTCCGTCTCAGCTCTCAGATTTTGCAGGAACTGCGTTTGAGAAAATTATAAAAATCAGAAACGGAGAATTAAAACGCACAGGATACAAAACAAATTTCAAGGATTTAGACGAAATTGTAACTTTACAGCCCGGAAGCCTGAATATAATTGCGGCGCGTCCTTCAATGGGTAAGACGGCTCTTGCAGTGAATATAGCTCAATTCGGCGGCGATGTTGCAAAGAATAATGCAATTTTAATTTTCAGCTTAGAAATGTCAAAGGAGCAATTATTGTATCGAATGTTCGCGGCGGAAGCAGAAGTCAACCTATCTGACATTATCAGCGGTGAGCTTGATGAATACCATCTTGACGCCGTGAAAAATGCTGAAGAAGTCCTAAAAGAACGCAAGATTTTTATTCAAGAAACTCCGGAATTAAGCGCGGCGGATTTCAGAGCAAAATGCAGACGCTTCAAGGCTCAACACCCCGATTTAGCTTTGATAGTCGTGGATTACATACAGCTTATGAACGCCGGCAAGAAAAATCAAGATAACAGAGCTTACGAAGTTGCAGAAATTTCGAGGGTATTAAAATCCGTTGCTGTAGAGTTAAATTGCCCTGTTATAGCTCTATCACAGCTTTCACGCGAAGCTGAAAGACGCACAGAAAAAAGGCCGCAGCTTTCAGACTTGCGCGACAGCGGTGCAATCGAACAGGACGCCGACGTAGTTATGCTGCTATATCGTGAGGATTATTACAAAGAAGCCGAAGAGAAAAATAAACAGCTTTATAATCAGCAATACAGCAAAGCCGATCTAAGAATAGCTAAAAATCGTAACGGGCGCACAGGTTTATGTTCGTTGATATTCGAGCGCGAATATACAAAGTTTACGGGCTACGCGGAGGAGAATTAGGCAATGTTCGGAATTGAAGAAAAAAGATTTATTCGCATTTACCAAGATAAAATCACGATGGACTTCTTGGCAAGGCTTAAGGAGTTTCGTGAAGCACTCGGTCTTAGTATTCATGAAGTAGGAAGACGAACAGGTATTTGCGCTACTTCTCTTTGTGCTTTTGAGAGAAAGCGTGAGCAGCCGAGCTTGAAAACTTTGATAAAACTTGCAAATTTCTACAATATCGATATTTCGGACAGTATAAACTGGAAATTTTATCACGGTGAAATTTCACCCGATTTAGTAAAAAAAATATTGGTAAGATACGGCTTTTCTAAATCAGAAATGGCGCGCGAAATAGGTATTATACCAACTAATATTTGGAACACGATAGACGGAAATTTTAACGGAACATTGCGAAAGTTAGGATTAGTAATGGACGTGCTTAAACGTGAAGAAAAATCCGAACGTATGAGAAATCAAATGCTTAGTAAAACACGCAGAGAGAGGTTAGTAATATGAGTAAAATCAACAAAAAATTCAACAATTCGTGCTTGCGTTTAAGTTTTTGGGACGGATTAACGCGACAGTTTGAAGGCTTTGAAAAGCTCTTGAAGCCGCCTGATGTCTTAACGCATGAAGATAGAATAGCCCTGAAAAATATTTATGATTTAGTATATCAGGGCTATAAAAGCGCAAAACAGTGCAAAGAACTACATTTAAGCAAATTAAGCGATTTAAGAAAGGAGCAAAATAATGAGTGATTTTACAAAACACAAGTGGAAATTTGATGATAGTACTCGCACTATTCGGGATGATGACGGCTTTCTCATTGCGGTTGTTGAAGTTCAGTATGGAAATAAAACCAACGGCCGTTTAATAGCTGCCGCGCCGGAGATGTACAAGCTAATATCACAAGTCTTAGAAGGCAAAAGGGACTATCAATTTTGGATTAAAGAAGCTGAAGCTCTTTTAGCGCGTATTGACGGAGAGGAGGCTGACAATGACTAACAGAGAAAAGTTAAATCAACTCTTTGTGAAAGAATGTCAGGAAGTAATAGCTATGAGCGACGTTGAAATAGTAGAAAAAGGTATTAAGTCTTGCCAGTTTTCACATAAATTTTGTGATTTTATTTTTAGCTTAGGATTTACAGGACTCACATGGGATGAGGAAGGTTTATTACGGTGGTTAAGAGAAGAGGCGCAGGCATGAGTGAAAAGTTAAAGCCTTGTCTACTTTGCGGCAGTAGTTCAATAAGAGAATGCAGGCAAGCTCCACCATATGACAATTATAGTTTTTTCGAGTGTAATACGTGTGAAGCAAAAACGCGCCCCGAATTAAGACGGCGGGCTATTATTGCATGGAACAAAGGGGACATTTTATAAATATGAGTAAAGAATTAAAGCCATGCCCCTTTTGCGGCGGTGAAGCAGAAGTCCGTGCAGATGATAATGAAGAATATTACGTGAGCTGTACAAAATGTATTGCGTTGGTTGGGTATTGCACAGACACATGGGCAGAGTACGAAACAGAAGAGCAAGCTATCGAGGCTTGGAACAGGAGAGCAAGCGAATAATGGAAAATTTTGAATGGTATTGCGTTGTTGCATTGTGGACTGGTGTAACACTTGTTTTTGGCGTTATGCAAATCTACCTATTTTCTCAAGAGCCATTGGCATGGGTGGTAAGCATTATCTCAGGCGGATTATCTTATATTTTTTATAGGATAGCGAGGAGGATTTACTAATGTCAATAATAATCGCGTTCTTTTGTGGTATGTGCTTTTATACTTTAACCGACGCCATAGCTGAATATATCAGCGCAAAGGCTCAGATGATCGAAGCACAGGCAGAGAAACTCAAACTCGATAATCAAGAGCGAGAGCAGAGAATGGAAGTGCCGTTTTAATGACTTACGACGAAGCGAGAGCAAAAATTCTCCCGCAAGCAATTTATAAGCACTTCAAAGGTAATTATTACAAAGTGCTTGCTGTTGCGAAACACAGTGAGACAGGTGAACCTATCGTGATTTATCAGGACGCAGAAAAACACGGTATTACTTGGGCGCGGCCAGCGTCTATGTGGTTTGACGAAGTCGTGCCTAATGTTAAACGTTTTGAAAGGATAATGAAAGAAGAGTAACTATGGAATTGCCAGCTTCAGACATTAATAACATGATACTTTGCTCTATTAACAACAGGCTTTCAGATATTGCCGCTATTCTTAAAATATTTGTATATTCTCAGGCAGTAAAAAAAATCGATAATGATGGGGAACTAAGTGATTTTATCAACATAATCGAAAATTTAGCCCGAGAAGGTTACACAACTTTTGAATTTACTGACGACAAAATTAATTATCATTTTGATAAATTGTCATATTTCAGAAAGGAGAAAAATAATCATGAAAACTAAAATTTCTGACTGCATCGTTGCAACAGGCAAATACAAAGACCGCAACGGTCAAGAAAAAGTTAAGTGGGAAAACGTCGGAGCAGAATTGCGAGACACAGATAACAACGGCAATTCTCGAAGATGTATAATGCTCAAAAGGACTTTTAATCCCGCAGGACTTGAAGCCCGCGAAGGCTCAGATTGTATTTGTATTTATCTTGCTGAACCTAAGCAGCAGACAACATTTAACAATTACAGCTAAACACAAAAAGGAGAGTAAAATGTGCCGCTTCCGAAAAGGTTATTACAAGACTTTAGAGCGTGTTTCCAATCTCGTTGAACTTTTAATTTCGTGCCATCCTCAAGGCTTCGGCGTTTTACTTGGCGAAGTCGAAGCTCCCGATTCAAAAATGGTTCACGACATGTTGAACTCAAAACGAGTTCCCATGCCTGACGATTTTAAGCCTGCTACAAAAAGCAATGAAACGGAAGCCGAGCGCATTGTTTACGACCGCGAATATTTTGATGAGAGCGTGAAACTTGCCGGAGGCTGGCCTCACATTAATATAGTCTCGAAAGAATTTAAGGCTGTAGATTCGCGCACATGGTCAATAGTTGTAGATCACACGAAATACGTTAAGAAAACTTTGTCGCGGTACGGCTCTAAACTGGAACAGGTAGCTTGGAAATACAAACTTGCTCCGAACACAGTAATGCGATATAGGCGTGAATTTCCGACAAGGCTTGCGGAGCTGATTTTAATGCCTCCGAGCGACGGAGAATTTTACCTTTTGCCAAGTTAAAAATTAGCGTGGTGATTTTAACGTCAATCTTAACGTAAGTTATAACGTAAATCTTAACGTCTATTGTAAATTCAAAAATGTGCTAAACTAATTACAATCTCGAAAAAGCATAGAAAAGTAAAAATTTTAAGAGTACCTGCAAACGGTGCTCTTTTTGTATATAGAATTTTACCGTCAGGAAGTGAGACTATGAGCGAAATTAATAATAAGATAGAAATTGAATATCTGCCGCCGTCTGATTTAATTCCTTATGAAAATAACGCGCGTGTTCACAGCGATGTACAAATTGAAAAATTAATTGCAAGCGTTCATGAGTACGGCGTTGTTTTGCCCGTTCTTATTGACGCAAATAACGGCATAATCGCGGGTCATGCTGTAGTAACGGCGTGCATAAAATTGGAAATTCCTGAAATTCCATGTGTCAGAGCCGTGCATTTAACAGAGGCACAGAAACACGCTTATATTCTCGCTGACAACAGGCTTGCCGAAGATTCAGAATGGGACAAAGCTAAGTTAAAAAGCGAAATGCTGATTTTGCGTGATAATTTCGGCCTCGAACTTGAAAACACGGGCTTTGAGAAGCGCGAGATTTTACGCTTAAAACTTGACACGGCCGAAACTCCTAAAGATGAGGACGCAACGCCGGAAGAAACACAAAATCCAATTTCAAAACTCGGCGACGTTTGGATTTTAGGCGACCATAAAATTATCTGCGGAAGCTGTACTGACAAGGAAACAGTTGAAAAATTATTAGCTGGCGAACGGCCTCATTTAATGGTAACAGACCCGCCTTACGGAGTAAATTATAATCCAAGTTGGCGCAACGATTTTAACGACAATCCTTCAGCGCGTACAGGCCGTGTCTTAAACGACGACAAAGACGACTGGCGCGAAGCATGGAAATTATTTCCGGGCGATGTCGCTTACATATGGCACGCATCGTTGCATTGTAGAGCAGTCGGCGACAGTCTTGAAGCGGTAGGCTTTGTGTTACGTAATCAAATTATCTGGGTAAAACCTCATTTTGCATTATCACGAGGCGACTATCATTGGCAGCATGAATGTTGTTGGTATGCCGTTCGCGATGATAAATCAGAGTGTCCTGAAATTGCAAATTACTGCGACGGCTATGACGCTTGTTTGTATGCTGTACGTAAAAATCAGAAAAGCCACTGGCAGGGAAGCCGCAGCGAGTCTACAGTTTGGCAAATAGATTTTAAGGATCAGGACGCACAAACTACACACGGCACACAAAAGCCTGTTGAATGTATGCGCCGTCCAATGCTGAATAATTCTGCACCGAACGAAATAATTTACGAACCTTTTTCAGGCAGCGGCACAACAATAATCGCGGCTGAATCATGCCGCCGTCGTTGCTTTGCAGTCGAATTAAATCCTGAATACGTCGATATGGCTGTGAAGCGTTGGCAGAATTACACGGAACGTAAAGCGATTTTAGAAGGCGATGGCCGGACTTTTGATGAGATAGCGGAAGAGAGATACAAAAATGAAGAATGACCAAATTTTTTATTTTTTGGACAAAAATGCGGAAAAAGGAACTGTGCGGCTAATTTTTGCTCAAAAAGAATTTATAGCGCACAATTCCCATGAGATTGAACTTTTGCTTAATGCTATAAATCAACTGAGCCAAGACCTGACACAATTCTTATCGTATGCCCACGAGCACTATAGCCCTTGCGTTGACTTTGAAGGAAACGATACAGAAGTCCACGTGCTTCTCGCAGACTTACCTTGCGATATGCAAGAATTTCCAAAGTAATTCTTTTCTTAGGATCGACGAAACGCGTGAGTACATTAGGTTTAGACAACAAATTACCACCTTCTTTCGGCGTATTCTATTTTACTATAACTATAAACGATGGAAAAGTGAATGACTGATAAAAATCAAGGTTTATATCCAACTGATGTTATTGCAAATTTGTTGAATATTTCTGCTCGGCGTGTGGAACAGCTTACACAAAAGAAAATTATTCCGAAAGCTGGACGCGGAGTTTATGATTTAGGCTCAACAGTTCAATCTTATATTCGTTATTTGCAAGGAATTTGTAGCGGAGCTATAAAAAGCGGCGAGCCGTCGGAGCTTGATAAAAGGCTGCTCGAAGCAAAAGTTTTAGAGCGCGAAAGTAAAGCTCGTCAAGCGAAATATCGTGCTGACGCAATGGAACAGGATTTAGCAAATAAAAAATTAGCTAAAGAAATTGCTAAAATCCCTGATGAATTACTTTCTCTTTTAGCTAAACTTAGCGATAATCATAAATTAAGTGATGTACACATGAAACTTATAGACGCAGTAATTCGCAAACTTATTAAAGATATTTTGAACGGTTGTGAAAGTCCATGAAGCAGAAAGTCAATAAAACAACACAGCCTATTCGCTCACAGTCAGATAGGGACGCGCTTGCGAGTTATTTCTGGAATCACAATTTGAGAGATTATGCCTTATTTATTTTTGGAATATACACAGGCCGCAGGATTTCAGACATGGTAAGACTTAACGTCCGAGATATAGCAATGATTGATAAAAAATCACATTTTGTAGTTCGTGAACGTTTACAAATTCAAGAGAAAAAGACGGGTAAATTCAGCGATATTTTAATTCACCCGACAGTCCGTCGTGCGTTAAGTAAATATCTGCGTCGGCGTATGAAAAAATCTGAATCAAAGGGCGCGTTGTTGAATGAACCGTTATTCAAATCTCAAAAGGCAAGACGTAGCGGCGAGTATCGAATAACCGAACGGCAAGCCGGACGATTATTGAATTTAGCGGCTAAATCTTGCGGATTGAATTACAAAATCGGCACGCACTCGTTGCGAAAGACTTTCGGCTACACCATGTATCAGCAAGGTTTAAGCATTGAGAAGATTCAGAAGTTATTAAACCATAGCAGCCCTGAGATTACGCTTTCATATATCGGCATAACTCGCGACGACTTAGACGAAGCGATTTTGAGTTTACCATAGAGGTGTGGAATGATACTAAAAAATTTATATTACGAGACAATAGTTGAGCCTTTTGTTAGTAGCTTTATATCGTATCTATACGACGAAGGTTATCAAGAAGAAGGTAATGCCATGCTTAACGCTATAGCAAGCTGGTCAAGCAAGGCAGTACAACGTCTTAAAGCTGAGGAGTATTACAGACGCAGGCATCGATAAATGATACGCCGCGTCCTGTAAAAATTTTGATTATTCGCCATTAATGGTGAGTAAAAAGACAAGAACTATATTTACATCGTGATTAAAATAATGAGGTGAAATAATGAAACTAACTGACGATGAGATGAATGAATTAAAAAAAGACCTTTTATATTTTGTTAAAAGGCTGTCGCAGAAAGGATACAATTCGCCAGAAGAAGTGCGTTTCCTTCCAGTGATTGTAGGCATGCTTCTTAATATTCCGCAGTATGAGAATTTTATTTTTGATTTTGAGGAGCAGGAAGAGCAGGGAGCAGAAGTCAACGAATCTAAAAATTTGCGAAATTTTACGATTAGCGGGAATTGCGAGACGTGCGAGTGCGCTTGCTGTCGGTGTTTTATCCGTAAATAAAAATGTCCGAGTTTACCCTTTTAGGACATTCGCATTTTTTGAGGGGCTTGACAAGATAAACGCCGATGACGGCGATAAAAAAAGGTACTGGGAGGCGGGGGTCTTGGCTGCGGTCAGCTCGCTGAGCCCGAGATTTTTTTAGCGACAGAAATTTTAAGCTGGGAAAGGTTCGAGCTTGTCAACGACTGACTTTTTTCTCAAACTTTCCCAAAACGCAGATTGTGGTGATAAAATTGCCGAACAATAAAAAAGATGTTACGAATTACGAAAATTTTAGAAAAATAAAAGTAAGTTTTGACCAAGCCTCCGACTTTCTTAATATGTCGAAAAGTTCTTTTTATAGGCTTATTGAGTCGGGTGTAATCCCTAAGTCAGATGACGGCAAATATACTCTCAGCGAAGTTGTTGAAGCATATTGGCGCAACCAGTTCGACAGTGAAGGCTTGAAAGCAGCGCAAACCCGCCTTGTAACTGCGCAGGCTGAATTAAAGGAAGCTGAATTAGCAGAACAGCGCGGCGAATTGCATAGAGCTTCAGCTATAGCAAAAGTTTGGACAGACAATGTCATAAACACACGCACAAAATTATTAGCGATACCTAATAAGATTGCGCCTGAACTTATAGGACAAGATTTGCAAACTGTACAGCAAAAATTAAAAAATGCTATTTACGAGGTATTAAGAGAATTAGCAGATTATGACGGTGAAAAAATCACAAGAACAGCAGCTATTCAAGGAAATTAATCGCGCATGGTTGCCGCCGCCCGATTTAACAATTTCAGAATGGGCAGACTCAGAGCGTAAAATTCCGCCTGAAGCAAGCGCAGAGCCTGGACAATGGCGAACATCAAGAGCTGAATATCAGCGTGAAATCATGAATGCAATCAGCAATCCTTTTACGGAGAGAGTTGTAGTCATGACAGCGGCTCAGGTCGGCAAAACAGAGATTTTATTAAATACAATCGGTTATTTTATTGACCAAGAGCCGGGACCTATTTTGTGCTTAAATCCGACTCTTGAAATGGGCGAGGCATTTAGTAAAGATAGATTAGCTCCGATGATACGTGATACCCCTGTTTTGCAAAATAAAATTAAAGACCCTCGAAGCCGTGATAGCGGCAACACATTACGACACAAAAAATTTGTCGGCGGTCATATTACAATAGCCGGTGCAAACTCGCCCGCGTCGTTAGCGTCAAGGCCGATTAGGATTTTGCTTTGCGACGAAGTTGACCGTTACCCCATGTCAGCTGGAACTGAAGGCGATCCTTTAACGCTTGCAATGAAAAGAACACAGAATTTTTGGAACAGGCGTATTGTGTGGGTATCAACACCGACATTACTGGGAACTTCACGCATTGAAAAGGCTTTTAATGCGAGTTCACGTGAAGAATGGTGTGTACCTTGCCCGACTTGCGGCGAATATCAGCCTTTTACATGGGAGCAAATTTCTTATAAAGACTTGCCCGAACCTGTAATGACATGTACAAAATGCGGCGCAATTCACAACGAAATCGAATGGAAATCAGGTCAAGAGCGTGGCATATGGATAGCTTCAAACCCTGATGAAAAGAAAGCTCGCGGCTTTCATATGAATGCGTTTGCTTCGGCTTGGGCAACGTGGAAAAATTTAGTTGAGCAATATCAAGAGGCATTTCGCAACGGCGAAGAAGAATTAAAAGTCTGGTGGAATACGGTTTTAGGCTTGCCATATGAAAACACAAACGGCGCAATCGAAGTCGAAGCTCTTGAAAGTCATCGTGAAAAATACAACGCCGAACTTCCCGACGGTGTTTTAGTTTTAACTTGCGGCGTCGATACGCAGGACGACAGACTTGAATGTGAAGTTGTCGGCTGGGGTGCAGGCCGTGAGAGCTGGGGAATTGAGTATAGAGTTTTTTACGGTGATCCCGGCTTAAAAGAAGTTTGGCAAGCTCTTGATGATTTTCTTTCCAAAACTTGGAGCTACTCGAACGGCGATAAATTAGGCTTATCCTGTACTTGCATAGACAGCGCAGGACATCACACTGACGAGGTTTATAAATTTTGCAAGCCACGAGCAAGACGAAATATTTTCGCCATTGTTGGACGTGGTCAAGAAGGCATGCCGTCAGTCAGCAAGCCTACCCGCAATAATCGCAGACACGTAACTTTATTCAAGCTCGGCGTAACCACGATTAAAGGCACGTTGTTTTCGCGCTTGAAAGTAGAAGAACGCGGCGCAGGATTTTGCCATTTTCCTGTTGACGACAAGAACGGACATAGAGGCTATGACGCAGTTTATTTTAAGGGCTTGCTGTCAGAGCGAATGGTCGTTAAACGAGTTAGAGGCCGCGACACAATTACATGGGAGCCGCGAAGTCCGGGCATTCGCAACGAACCTTTAGACACAAGGGTTTACGCGACGGGTGCGCTTGAAATTTTTAATCCGAATTTTGAGCAGTACGCACGCCGACGGTCAAAAAATACTGAAAAAACTTCAATGCCGAAGCTCAAGCAGCCCGTCATGATTAAGGCGGACAAAACGCCGGAATTCACAGAGTCTTTGCAAGCCAAGAAAACAGAAATTAAAAAGTCTGTTGAAAGAACGAACACGTCAAGCGTGTTTATAAGGCGTGGTTTGAGATTGTAAGTATTTTTGCTGTTTGAATTTTTGATATAATTATTTTTACAGAGGAGGGATACGTTGAATGAATTCGATTTTAGTGCGTAATTTGGGACCAATAGGCGAGATTTTTATTGATTTATTGCCAAATTTTTTTGCTATTATTGGAGCTCAGGCTTCAGGAAAGAGCACCTTAGCAAAAATTATATATTTTTGTAAAAAAATTCGAGATTATGCAGTTGAATTCGTAGGAGAAGATGATGTTTTCTATGTATCGTCTTCAGCTAATGATGAAGAGTGTTATGTTTCCTTTTTACGAAAACTCAGGGATAGATTCATGAAAATTTTTGATACAACAGAGTACTCTTGTGAAGATTTTTATGTTAAATACATTTTCAATGGAACTGATTTTGTAGAGCTTACTCTGGGCGAAACCAAATATGTAGATTTTCAATTTTCCCAAGAAATTGAAGCTAAGTTAAAAAAATTATTCAACGTGGTTAGGCAATTTAATGTGGAAGAGCATGAAAACACTCAAAATGAAATCGAAATTAGAAAATTTTGGCAGGAGCAATTAGCAAGGAAACGTAAACTTGATTGGGTAAGTAGCATTTTTAGTGATTCAGGGGAAGAAATATTATATATTCCTGCTGGACGAGGAATTTTTTCTATTTTGGCGACTCAATTTAATGCTATTGATAATCTAAATTTTGACCTCCCTGTTAAAGATTTCATTGAAAAAGTTCGAATTGCTAAGAGTAGATTTGGAAAGAATTTAACTCAAGTCGTAGAAGATTATTCTCAAACCTGTGAAATCCCAGTAAAGAAACATGATATTAATCTCGCCAAAGACTTAATTAAGTTAATTTTGAAAGCGGATTATATTAACGATACAGATGGCGAGAAACTCTATATCGATTCTAAGCATTGTATAAATTTGATTTATGGTTCTTCAGGACAGCAAGAAGTATTATGGATATTATTGATGATGTTTTCCCTAATTATGGAGCATAAAAAAGCTTTTATAATTTTAGAAGAACCTGAAGCGAATGTTTACCCAGATGCTCAAAAAGATATTGTAAAACTTGTAGCACTGACATTGAGTTCTACTCAAAGTCAAATATTTATTACAACACATAGCCCGTACATACTGACATCCGCTAACTTGTTAATACATTCAGGACGTGTTGAAAATCATATTTCAGCATTGGATAAAGAAATTGTAATTCCCCAACAATTTCGCATGAATCCTAAAGATAGTGTTGCTTATAAATTATCGAAAGCTGATAATCGATATAAATTAGAAAATATATGTGATTCGGAAAGTGGAATGTTTAATGCTTCTGAAATTGATAAAATTTCTAATATTATTTTAGAAGATACAGATAAACTCATTGATTTGGAGTTAAAATATGGTTTGTGAAGTATTTGAACAATGCCGAAAAAATCCACAAAATCAATATCAAAATTGTAAAAATTGTCGTCAAATTAATTCTAATTCTGTTGTTGTTTGTTCTGAAAAAAAGAGTCGATACGCGCTCCAAAATCCTAACCATGTATCTATTACAATATTTCATGTCGATGGTGGCGTTGTACGTGATGAGGAATGTTGTCGTAAATGTGATTACATTTATGATATAAGTATGCCGCTTAAATCTATTGCTATTTTTATAGAATTAAAAGGGAAACATCTTGTTGATGCTTTAGAACAGATTGAAAATTCAGTAAAGCTTTTTATGCCTACTTTCAAAAAAACAATTATTTTGGGAAGAATTATTTGCAGTAGTGTTCCCAATATAGTTAATGATCCCAAATCGGTACAATTAGGGAAAAAGCTCAAAGCCCTTAAAGTTGATATGAAAATAGGAGAAAAAAATATGGAAGAATCATTAGTATCTTTGTCATCGAACTAAAAAATTTGCTTATTTAGACTTCGTTTGATCAGATACTGCTCCTCGATATATGAAATATATTCCTACATGGGGCGTAATTTTAACTTGCCTGTAATTTGCTGAAATTAAACAGGAATTTTTTATAATTTTGAGAAAATAAGATTTTTCATAAGTTTTAGAGACAAGTTTAACTTGCTCGTAACTTGCGGAAAGTTTGTAGCTCATGAAAATAGCTTTTGTTTAGCCTCGTACTGTAAAAAGCGCGGGGCTTTTTTAATGGAAAAATACAGATGAAAACAAAAATTAAAGAAAATTTATACATAGCTGAAAAACGGTTAGAGCGTTATCTAAATGCTGAAGAGGCTATTTTATCTGGCCAGTCTTACGAGATGGGCGATAGAAAATTAACCCGTGCAAATTTGAAGGACGTTGTAAACACAATAAATTCTTTGAAGAAGGAAATAGCCGCGCTCGAAACAATATTAAACGGGCGAGCGCGTGTCAGAATAGTTAGGCCGAGTTGGTGATTAAATTGTGAGAAAGAAATTTATAGAATTTATAAAAAACAAATTTAACATAAAAAATTCAGGCTACTCACATTATGGAGCAAGCAGATTTAAGCCAAGCGTCAGCGCATGGAACTCACTTTCCAAATCTCCTGCCGAAGATATTAGCGACAATCTTGAATTATTGCGCGAACGTTCAAGAGATTTATACGCAGGCGGCGGCCCTTTAGGTCGCGGAGCTGTCGATAGATTAGTGCTAAATGCCGTCGGTCCCGGCTTGGTATTAAATTGCAGGATTGACGCTGAATATTTAGGTCTGAACGAAGCAGAGGCCGAACAGTGGGAACACAACACCGAACGCGAATTTGCATTTTGGGCTGAAAGTAAAGACTGTGATGTCGCCCGCAGCATGAATTTTTACGAGTTACAAAATTTAGCTTTTAAGTCAGTTTTGCTCAACGGCGACGCTCTCGTTGCAATGCCGATGAGACATACAAAGGATTTTCCTTATGATCTAAGGGTTTCATTAATCGAGGGCGACAGGCTCAAAGACCCGCCTATTAAAACTTATAAAACCATGATTGACGGCGGCGTCGAATTTGATGATGACGGGAAACCTATCGCTTATCACATTACAAATAGACACCCTGACAGCGAAATCACAGGACAGCCAATGCTTAAATATACAAGAGTTCCTGCCTTCGGACATTTAACAGGACGGCGTAATATTTTGCATTTACTGCCTTTAGAACGTATCGGACAGCATAGAGGCGTGCCGTTTTTAGCTCCTGTTATCGAAACGTTAAAGCAGTTGGGACGCTATTCTGACGCTGAATTAATGGCGGCTGTAATAGGTGGAATTTTTGCGATTTTCTTCACACGTAACATTGATGATAACGGAGATTTATTAGACTATGCCGGTGAAGACGGAATGTTAGATGAGCTTGATGTCCGTAAGCAAAGACAAAAAGAAATGCAAGAATGGAAAGAAAAATTGCAGTCTATTGGTATTGATGCAATGTACGGCGCAATGGCTCAATTACCCGAAGGAGTTAAGCCCGCGTCTGTATCTCCGGCGCGTCCTAATTCTGCTTTTGACGCTTTTGTTACAGCTTTAGTTAGACAAATTGGCAGCGCGTTAGGGCTTCCTGCCGAAGTTTTGTTGCTAAATTTCACGAGTTCTTACTCAGCAAGTCGCGGCGCATTGCTCGAAGCATGGAAATTATTTCGATATTGGCGGCAATGGTGGATTAGTAATTTTTGCCAGCCTATTTTTGAAGAATGGCTCAGTGAGGCCGTTTTGAAAGGCCGAGTTAAAGCTCCGGGATTTTTCGATGACCCAATGATTAGGTACGCTTATTCGTGGGCAGATTGGACGGGACCGTCGCAAGGTCAATTAGACCCTGTAGCTGAAGTCAAGGCCGCAGTTTTACGCGTAGAGAACGGATTTAGCACACGACAGCGCGAAACTGCAGAACTAACGGGCGGAGACTTTGAATTAAATCACCGCCAGCGTGTTAAGGAAGAAAAAATGAGACAGGAAGCGGGGTTTACCTCAACACCTGCAGACAAAATTAACGAGAAGGAGGACAGCACAAGAGATGTGGAAAATAACAAATCAAAGCGCGAATGAAGCTGAGATTTTGCTTTATGATGAAATTGCAAATTTTGATGACGAAGAATGGGGATATACAAGCGCAAAAGGAATAATTAACAAAATAAAAGCACTTGGTAATATCCAAAACTTCACGCTGAGAATAAATAGCGTTGGCGGCAACATTTTTGAAGCTCAGGCAATGTACAGCTATTTGAAGTCGCACCCAGCGAATATCACTGTAAGAGTTGACGGAATAGCGGCAAGCGCGGCGAGTTTAGTTGCTATGGCCGGAAATAAAATCATCATGCCCGAAAATGCCTTGATGATGATACACAATCCCGCTGGAGGCTGCTACGGCGAAGCTGAAGACATGCGGGAAGTCGCTGAAATTTTAGATAAAGTGCGCGACACATTGGCTAACGTTTATATTGCTAAGACTGGTCTTGAGCGTGAAAAAGTCGTAGCAATGATGAACGACGAAACGTGGCTGACTGCAAACGAAGCGCATGACCTGAAATTTTGCGATGAGGTTGAAAAAGCCGTTGAAATTACTGCTATGGCGGTAAAAAGCGGAACAATTTTTAAGAGTGGTTTCGGTTTCGCTCGCGTTGACGAGAATTTGAGCGCGAAATTGCCGAAAAACGCTGTAAAAATCAATGTTCAAAATAAAGTTACAAAAACACAAACGGAGGAGAAAAACGAAATGGATGTTAAAAACGTTGCAGAACTTGAAAAAGCATATCCTGAACTCGTTGTCGAGATCAGAAATAGTGCTACAAACACAGAACGCGAGAGGTTAAAAACTCTTGACAGCCTTAACGCTGCCGGACGTGAAGCAATAATCGCAAAGGCAAAATATGAAGAGCCAAAAGACGCGAGAGACGTTGCTATCGAGCTTTTAACAGCAGATAAGGCACAAGCTCAGTTAAACGCTTTATATCAGGACGCAGGCGCGATCAATGGCGCAGTTTTACCGCAAAAGACAACGCCGGACGCAAAAGCCGACGAAGAAGCAGCTATAAACGCTGTCGTGGACGAAATTAGCAGAATGAGAGGTTATAAATAATGGCTGATAAAACACAAGTCGAAGTTCAGTTAATAAAAAATGAAGGGACAATGCCGCCGCCCGATGATTTAATCACTGGAAATTTAGGCGCAGTATACACAGATTTTATAAAACTTGCTGTAAAAGGCGATTTCAAGCGCGGCACTCTTTTAATGGCCGGTGCTGACGGCCATGTAGCTTCAACGCAGGCCGGATTAGCAACTGCAAACGGAATTTGTATTCTTTGCGATGATATTTCAATCGGAGAGAATGAATTTGCCGAAGTTCCCGCGTATTTCGAGGGTGAATTTAACGACGCAAGAGTTATTTTCCCGTTTGAAGGTGAAGATGACGACCATGACACACTCGTTGAAGCAGTCCGTGAGACGCTTCGCAAAAACAAAATCTTTTTGAGACATTTACACAAATAGGAGTGAGAAAATAGTATGAGAGATTTTTACGAGCCGAGATTTTTAGCTGGCGTAATTAAGAGGACGCCTGGATTAAAAACATTTTTCAAGACGCGTTTTTTCAAAAATAAAATAACTTTTCCAACTGAGAAAGGTAGTTTTGAATTTCAGGATAATAAACGCAGATTAGCTCCTTATGTCAATGCGCGGCTTGGTTCAGAGCCAATAGAACGCGACGAATTTTCGCTCAAAACTTACTCTGCGCCGCTTATCGCTCCGAATAGGGTAATTACTAATGATACACTTGCGCAGTTATTACTCGGTGAAAGTTTTTGGAACTCAGGCGTAACTCCTGATGAAAGAGCCGCAAAAATCGCAGCTCAGGACATTATGGATTTACAAGATACAATCACACGCCGCGAAGAGTTTATGTGTGCAAGAGTAAAGCAGGACGGTAAACTCGCTATTAAAGGCAAAGGCGTAAACGAAGTCGTTGACTATGGCTTTGAAAATATTACAACTGTCGGAGCTTCCGACCGCTGGACTACAACGTTTGACATCATGGGACAGCTTAGTACTATAGCCCGTGAAATGAGTAAGGACGGTATTAATCCCGACATGCTGATTTTAGGAAATGCCGCAGCGGACATGATTTTGAAGAACGAACGCTATTTGAAATTATTGGATAACCGCCGCGTCGAAATAGGCGAGATTAAGCCAGCAGAATTAGAAGGCGGAATAACTTATCTCGGAAGAATTATTGTGCCGGGCGCGTCATTCGAGCTTTACAGCTATAACGAGTGGTATCCTGACACAACGGATTTAGACACAGACGGACAGCCTAAATTAAAGCCGCTTGTCGATCCTGAAACTGTTATCATTCAATCAAGCCGCGAACGTAATTCAATGCTTTACGGCGCAGTTACACACGTTGATAAAACAGGAAATTGGGTTACTCACATGGACGAATATGTGCCGCGCACATGGTTCACGGAAAATCCGAGCCAGAAATTTATCGAGATTTCTTCACGCCCGCTTCCCATGCCGCATGACTTAAAGTCTTGG
Source organism: Synergistaceae bacterium (assembly GCA_017475805.1). The sequence continues at coordinate 26,890 of JAFVEW010000249.1, forward strand.
TATGTCCTTAAAGGCGTTATCACAGGTGCAGCATGATTATATTAAAACATGGCAAATTTATTTCCGGCGCGAGAATATTTAGAGCAGGTGCTATATTGCCCGATAACGCTGACACACAAGGACTTGTATCTCATGGATTGGCCGAAATTGTTGCGGACACTCCTAAGAAAGCAGCAAAATCTGCAAGAAAACCTGAGCCAGTCGAACCAGTACAGGAAAATGCTCAAGTCAATTCATGATATTTACTCGCGAAATAAGACGTTTATAGATTTTGAAGCACACGACCTCGAAGACGGCGCAGTATGGTTTAATGATTCAGAGTTTGCACGTTATCACGATATAAATGGTAAAAAAATTCTTGCGGTATTCACCAATGATGTAAAAAATAAAAGCATTAATATTCGTGTTGGCAATAACGAAAACCCCGAAGGCATAGCAAAAAGCTCAGGGGTTTTATTTATTCGTGCAAAAGACTTGAAGCGGCCTATTAAAGCTGACTCTTCTCTTCAACTTGACGGGGAATTATACACAGTTTCAGAGGCAAGTTTGCAAGGTCAAGTGTGGCGGATTGTTTTGGAGGCTAATCGATGAAAATTGATGTTCGCGTAGATCAGGCTTATCTTAACAATGCTTACAAAGCACTTCGTTCAATTCCAGGAGCTTTCCCTCGCGCTGTAGCCGCTGCTTCAAACAGAACTCTTGAAACAATGCGGACAGACACAGTACGCGAAACAAAGGAGCGTTATTTTGCTAAGCCTGGCGACATCAGGAAAACAATAACACTCAAAAAAGCCAGTGTTGGTAATTTATCAGGCGTAATGCTTTCTCGCGGTACTCGTAAAAATTTAACTAAATATCAAGTTACTCCCAAATCTCCTCAAGCTGGACGCAAAAAAGGATTTATGGGAGCAGTTAAGCGTGAGGGCGGCTTGAAACCGTTGCCTAAAGGTACATTCATGATAAACACACCAAATGCCGGCCCTGTTTTATTTGTTAGAACTTCATCAGGAAAATGGGGAATAAAACATGTACATTCGCCGTCAATACCGCAAATTATAAAAAATAAAGAGACGGTTGACGTTGTAGAAACACATGCACAGAAAGTTTTTATAGAGCGTCTTAACCATGAAGTTTTGCGTATGTTAGGTGCTTTACCATGAAAAGATACAAGCCTTTTATGTGGGTTGCAAACGGCCTTTGGGCATTAGATAAAGGAGCAGGAATGATTGAGATTAATTTGCTTGACGCTCTTGTTACAGAGTTAAGCGAAGTTTTTAAGGATTATGAACTTCCGGCAAAAAGCGGATTATTGCAAAATGTCAAAGTTTTCGCGCAATATTTGCCGCAGCCTTCAGCTATTGAATTTAATGATGACGACGATGACAACGGAGAAATAGCTCCTCAAGGTTATGCGCCTGCAGATATTGAGGCAAATTTCCCTTGCGTCATAGTCAAGTTAGATGACACGACCATTAAAGAGGAAGGAACGCTGGACGCTGTAAGAATTAATGTGCGTTTCTTAGTCGGGATTTATGATAATAATCCTGACTGTCAGGGCTATCGCGATGTTTTAAGTATTATCGAAAAAACACAGCAATATTTACTCGGAATGCCCAACAGAATTTTACAAAATCGTTATCAACTACAAATGCCGATGAGAAGCTATTTATTCGAGGAACAAGCGTGGCCGGTTTACTTCGGACAAATTGAAACAGTCTGGGAGACCGGACGGCCTTTGATGAGTTTTTAAGGAGTGAGAAAAATGGAAGATGAAATGATTGTGAATGACGAGCCTATGATTTATACAGGGCCGAATATCTTTCCGCTGGCAATGCAAAAATTTCAGGTATTTTCGGGAGGCTTGCCTCCATACGTTGAACGTGCCATTGAGAAAATTCCTGAGATTAAAGCATTAATTGTGCCGGTTAGCGAACTTGAAAATATGAGAACAAAAATTGAAAAGTCCGGGACGAGAGAAGCCCGGATTTTTTATAACGTTGAAAAAGAAGCTGAAAAAATCAGATCGAAAAGGAAGTGAAAATAAATGGCTTTTAAGCATGGAGTTTATACACGCGAAGTTCCAACTTCATTAATTGCGCCTGTACAAATTGACGGAGGTTTACCAGTGATTGTAGGCACTGCACCGATTCATTTAGCCGCTGATGAAGACGCATTAAAGAATATAAATCAGCCCAAATTAGTTTACACATACGCCGAAGCAGTTAATTATTTCGGATTTAGCAACGATTGGGATAAATATACGCTTTGCGAGTTCATTTATTCGCAGTTTGCGCTTTATGGAATGTCGCCGTGTGTTTTAATTAACGTTCTTGACCCGTCAAAACACAAAGAGAAAATCACGGCAAAAGAATATACAATTACGGACGGCGAAATTAATTTAGGATTAGACGTTTTAATGTCAGATTTTGAAGCCGCAAGCCTCGATGTTGATGATGATTTTGGCGATGACGACGAGCCTGAAAGCAAAGTCATTTACAAATTAGGCATTGACTATTCGCTCGGCTATGATGATGACGGTAATTTGATTTTCAGCGTCATTTCAGGCGGTGCTTTAACAGGCCAAACGAGAGCTTTTTTAACGTACACAAAAATAAAGCCTGAATTAGTTACAGCGAATGACATTATCGGCGGCGTTGACGCACAGACCGGCGATTACAAAGGGCTTGAATTAGTCGAAAAGGTTTTCCCGAAGTTTAGATTAGTTCCCGGCCTAATTGCCGCGCCAAAATGGAGCGAGAAGCCCGGCGTTGCTGCTGTAATGCGTGCAAAATGTGAGAATATCAACGGCGTTTTCACTGCCATGTCTGTCGTAGATATTCCGAGCGATTTAGACGGTGCGGACGTTTATACGGAAGTTCCTGAATGGAAAAATCTGAATAACTACATGAGCGAATTTCAGATTGCATGTTGGCCAAAAATCGCGCTTGACGATAAAGTTTTTCACTTGTCGACACAGTTAATAGGCTTAATGAACAGCGTTGACAATTCCAACGGCGATATACCTTACGAGAGTCCGTCTAATAAGTCTTTGCAGATGAACGCCTGCGTCAATTCTGCGGGCAAAGAAATAAGTTTAGGACTTGACCAAGCTAATTATCTTAACGGACAGGGAATTACAACGGCTTTGAATTTTTACGGAGGCTGGCGCGCTTGGGGCAATAGGACAGCTGTTTATCCTGCGAACACTGACCCTAAAGACGATTTTATACCTGTTCGCAGAATGTTTAACTGGATTCGCAATGAGTTCACGCTTACATTTTGGCAGAAAGTTGACGCTCCTATGACACCAAGATTAGTCCGTACAATCGTTGACAGTTTTAATGCAAGATTGAACGGCCTGCAGGCTATAGAGGCAATTTTAGGCGGCAGAATTGAATTTAGAAGTTCTGAAAATCCTTTGACCTCACTAATGGATGGCAGTTTAGTATTTCATATTTACTTCACACCGCCAAGTCCTGCAGAAAAAATCGAGGGTATTTTTGAGTATGACCCTGATTATTTGAACACGCTTTTTGCGGCAATAAAGTAGAGGTGAACAAATATGGCGAATATAGTGCCGGAAGGCATGATTAATTTCAAAGTTTATCGTGAAGGCGGCGACATGTTAGGCATTGCCGAAGGAACAATCCCAAATCTTGAAGCAATGACGCACGAAGTCAAGGGCGCGGGACTTGCTGGAACGATTGATAGCCCCGTTTTAGGCCATTACAACTCTATAACGCTTTCTTTAACTTGGCGGAGCATTACGGGCGATATTTCAGTGTTAAACAGACCTGAAACTCATAATATCGACCTTTATGCAAGTTTGAAGAAATATAACGCCGGACTCGGTACTTATCAGACTGAGCAGCTTCACGTTTATTGCAGGGCAATTCCCAAAACTTTAACAACAGGAAATTTAGTTGTAGGCGACACAATGGGTACGCAAATGGAATTTGAGTTGCCTTATATAAAGCTCTCTTTGGACGGTGTTGACCGCATTGAAATTGACAAACACAACTATATCTGCAGGATTGACGGGGTTGATTATCTTGCGCCAGTTCGTTCTGATTTAGGTATGCAGTAAAGGAGTATAATATGAAAATCAAACTTAAAAAGGCAATAAGTTTTCACGGCGAAGAAATAAAAGAACTTGAATTAAACCTTGACGACCTTACGGGCAACGATCTAATTCAAGCTGAGAAACAGGCTATGACAGATGAAAGTTTGCCTATGGTAACCGATTTCACAAGAGCGTATCAAATTACGATTGCGGCTCAGGCTCTGAAAATGCCTGTAGAAATTTTGAGGACGCTCCCCGCAAAAGATTTTTCAAGAATTGCGAACGAAGTGCAGCGTTTTTTGCTAAATTCGGCCTCATCAGAGACAGACGAAGCAGAAATCCGGGCGACAGCCCCCGAAACGTCCTTAGAAGAGTAGCTGTACGGCTTGCTCGCGCCGATACGGGCACACCGATTCAAGAATGGCTGAAAATGCCATTGAACGATTTATTTGAATGGGTAAATATTGTCGGCGATGAGAGTCAAAAATTAGAACAAGAATTAAAAAATAAATCAAGATAAAGGCAGGTGATTCCCTAAAATGGCTAAAACAGTTGAAGTGATGTTTTCTATAGGCGCGACCTTAACAGGTGGCTTTAACAATACTTTTGGCAAAGCCGGACAAGCTATAGCTGAACTTCAAAAGCAAACGTCTAATTTACATAAGGCATCAGGGCAAATAAATGCATATCAAAAAATGCAAGACAGTATGAGCAAAACTTCAGAAAAACTTAATTTAGCTCGTGCTAAAGTAAAAGAATTGGGTTTGCAGATGAGAAATACTGCAGCACCGACCGAAGCTATGAAACGTCAGTTTACAGCTGCTAATATTGAAGCTAATCGACTTCAAACATCTTTAGGGGATCAGCGAAAAAAGCTCAGTGAATTACGTACAGAATTGCACGGCGCAGGCGTAGATACAAAAAATCTAACTTCAGAACAGGCCAGATTGACCGCGCAATCTCAGAAATTTTCTGAAGCACAAAACCGCTTGCAAAATTCAAGAGCAGCCTTAGCAGCGACACGCCAACAGCTATCTTGGAGCAACATAACAGGCGAGTTGATGACAGCCGCAGGGCTTGGATATTCGCTTTATAAGCCAGTATCACAGGCCGCTGATTTTGAGCAGGCTATGGCTCGCGTTAATGCTGTAGCTTTTTCGGGCGGCGGTCGAGATAAAGAGGCTGACGCAAAAGCATTTAAGGCTTTGCAGGAACAAGCACGACAATTAGGACGCGACACACAATTTACTGCAACACAGGCGGCACAATCGCAGGAGAATTTAGCACGTGCAGGTTTTAAGAGTAATGAAATAATTTCAGCAATGCCGGGATTATTAAATATGGCTGCTGCTGAGGGTATGGATTTAGCACAAGCTGCTGACATTACGGCAAGCACATTGAGAGGATTTAATCTTAACGCAGATCAGTCTAATCGTGTTGCTGACGTTTTAGCACAGACAAGCGCGGCAAGTAACACAAGCATTGCTGGGTTGGGTGAGTCTATGAAGATGTGCGCTCCTTTTGCGTCAGGACTTGGCGTTTCGATAGAACAAACTGCTGCAATGTTAGGAGCTATGGCTAATGCAGGCATTAAAGGCGCTGAAAGCGGCACAGCTTTGCGAAACGCCTTTATGCGCTTATCTCAAGAACCTAAAGCAGTCGAGAAAGCATTAAAAAAATTAGGAATAGCCAGCCGAGACGCTGAAGGAAACATGCGTGAACTTCCTGAAATTATGCTGGCTTTGCATAAAAAAATAAAAGATTACGGTAAGGCCGACCAAGCTAAATATCTTGCAGATATTTTTGGAGCAAGAGCAGTGTCAGGGATGATGGCCGTAATGAATGCAGCAGTAGATGGTTCTTTACAAGAACTTGAATATTTCAATAAAGAATCCAACGGCATAATGACCGCGATTATAGATTCTTTCAGCAAAGGTGCTTCTAAAATTACCCTTGATGAAATGCGCGCCGGAATGAAAAATGCTGAACCCTATGCACGCAAACTTGGAATTTCTTATAAAGATTTATCCGTTTATCTTGCTGTACTCAATGCCAACAGCATGAAAGGCGTAAAAGTTGATGAAGCTTTAACAGAGGCTTTTAATCATCTTGCAACTAAGCCGAAGGAAGTCCAGAAAGCATTAAAGCAATTTAATTTATCAGCATATGATAAAGACGGTAGACTTCGTGATTTTCCTAAACTTTTGAAGGAAATCGGAGAAGCTACAAAAAATCTGCAAGGCGATGAAAGAATCAAAGCCATTGAAAATATTTTCGGCAAAAACACAGGACATGTGCTTTTAACCATGATAAACAGCATGGACGATGGCATTTATGAAAAATTCGATGCAATCGCTGATAAGGCAACTGGTGTATCGAAGGAAATGTCCGACAAAGTTAAGAACACTATGCGAGGAGCATGGATACAGGCAAGTTCTGCGTTTGAAGGTTTAATGCTCACAATAGGGGATGTTTTACTTCCGACGGTTACGAAAGCAGTAACAGCATTCAAGGATTTTACATCATGGATTGGCAAACTTGCTCATGAAAATCCAGCATGGACAGAGGCTATAGTCGGAACTGTCGGAGCTTTGGCGGCTTTCAAAGTTGGTCTCGTAGGCTTAAAAATCGGCTGGAATTTAATAAAATTACCGTTTCAATCGCTCAAAGTCGCCTTTGATTTATTACATGTTAAAGCGTTGTTAGGAGCGCAAGGTTTAACTGAAGCAGGCAAGAAAGCCGGATTATTTTCAAGAGCTGCTAAGGGACTTTCAAACGGAGCTAAAGGCATCGGCAAGGCTCTTATGTCAATGGGTAAAGGTATCGGCTCGTTTTTCAAAAATATGTTCAACATGGGTAAAAATTTAATCAGCGGATTATTTTCGCCTATGGGCTTAAAAATTCTTGCAATAGCCGCTATTATTGCGACAGTCGCAGCATTGGCATATCTTGTTTATAAAAATTGGGACAAGATAAAAGAATGGTGGGACTCATGGACAATTAAAGATATTTTTGCAGCGTTGAAAGGATACGCTTCAAGTGCATGGTCTTACGTTAAAAAGAAATGGAAGGAGTTTTGGGAATGGTGGGATAGCTGGTCTTTAGCCGATATATTCGCACCTGTTATACAGTTTGCAGATGATTGCCTCAATAAATTAAAAGGACTTTGGCAATCTTTCAAAGATTGGTTAATCGGTCTTTTTGACTTCGATTTATTTAGCTCTTTCAAAGTTCCGTCTTTATCGACTGAACAAGTTGAAGCGGCAAAAACAGAAATAAAAGCAAAGCACGGGACTTTGGATTTAACACCGTCATATATGAAAGCATTCGCAGCAGGTGGTTTTGTAACTTCTCCTGAAATCGCATTAATCGGTGAGGCTGGACGCGAGGCTGTTATTCCTCTCGAAGATAAATCGCGCGGCATACCCTTATGGAAGGCCGCAGGAGAAGAAATGGGATTGCGTTTTGGAAATTCAACAACGAATAACGATAACCGCACGAGGTCAGTAGTTTTGTCGCCGAGTTTTAATATTACAGTCAATAGCGGCGAACAAGGCATTGAGCAAAAATTTAGGCAAATTATCGAGGACGTTTTAGAAAATTTGAGAAATGACATGGAGAGAGTGAGCTTTGCATGAGAAAATACCGAACAATTCAGGGCGATACGTGGGATTTAATCGCGTTTAGAATGTACCCGAAAACCGGCGGTGAAAAACTCATGGATATTTTACTCGAAGCTAATCCCGAACATATTAACACCGTTATTTTTTCTGCGAATATCATTCTAAATATTCCTACAGTCAATGTTCCTGTTATAACGAATTTGCCAGCTTGGAAAAGGTGATAAAAATGGCTGAACATAAAGCTCGATGGGCAGAAGTTGCCATTATCTATGAAGGCAAAAATATAACGAAAGATATAGCTCCTTATCTGCTTTCTTTTACATACACGGACAACGCTGCGGACAAAGCCGACGATATTTCTTTCAGTCTTGAAGACCGCGATAGATTATGGATTAATGATTGGTTTCCGACAAAAGGCGATAAAGTTATCGTAAGTATAGTTGTTCATGAATGGGAAGCACCAGATAAAACGGAGTCCTTGCCTTGCGGAACGTTTGAAGTTGACGAAATTTCATGCTCAGGCGCACCGAATACAGTAACAATTAAAGCAATATCGACGCTAATATCAAAACCGATGAGGCAGGAAAAACACACTCAGGCTTGGGAAGACGTAAGACTTTCAGCTATAGCCGGAGATTTTGCAAATAAAAACGGACTAAAATTATTTTGGGATTGCAGCGAAGACCCTTATTTTGAACGCCGAGACCAAGCTGAAAAATCGGACTTAGATTTTATCGCGGAATTAGGCCGCGACTATGGAATTAAGACGAAAGTAACAGATACACAGCTTGTTTTATACTCAGCTGAAGAATACGAAGCAAGAGAGCCCGTTGCTGAGTTAAAATTCGGTGATAAAAAGCTCTTAAGCTGGAGTTTCACGTCAAAATCTGCAGGAACTTACAAAGCCGCAAGACTACAATATCACGACCCTGTTAAAAATGAAAATATCGATGTTACTGAAGAAAGTGAAGATGACATCGAAGGCACAGGGCGAATACTTGAAATTAATCAGAAAGCCGACTCAATAGCAGACGCTAAAAAAATTGCTAAAGAAAAATTAAAAAAAGCCAATAAAAAAGAAATTTCAGGCAATATTAATTTAATGGGCGATTTACGTTTTGTAGGAGGTAGCAACATAAAAATTTCAGGTTTTGGAATGTTCGACGGCGATTATGTCATTGAAAAGGCTACTCATACAATCAGCGGAAATTATACAACTAAGTTAGATTTAAGTATGGGCGAAGAGGCAAAAAAGAAATTGAGAAAGAAGAAAAAAACTAAGTCAAATTCAGGTAGGCAGTATCCAATGGATACAGTTACGAGGTCATATCAAGGCGAGAATCAGGTGATTTTGAAAAATGCCCAATAACACGGAAGCCGAATCCGTAGCACGCTTCGGCTATATCTCAAATTACGACGCGGAAAAACATAGGGCGCGGGTTATATTCCCTGACAAAGATAATCTGCCGTCAGCTTGGCTGCCTGTTGTAGTTCCCAATTCATTAAAAAATCATGATGAGTTTCATTTAGACATTAACGAACATGTTTTTTGCATGATGTTAGGCAATGGAATAGAGGCCGGTGTAGTTATAGGCGCGATTTACGACGATACTAACAAGCCGCCGTTAGGCGACAAAGACACGAGGCGCGTGCAATTCGACGACGGTACAGAAATTTTATACGACCGTAAGAATCATGAATTAAAAATAAATTGTGTAGGAAATATCACAATCCACGCTGACGGTAATATGAAAATCTCAGCAGCACGAATAGACTTAAATTAAAGGAGAAAATAACAATGAAAGAGATTTTAGTAATAGCGTTCCTGATATTTCTCACAGGAACGAATTTTTATATATACAAACTAACAAAAGATAAATATATCGAGACCTTTCAACAACTTTGGAATTGGGAAGCATATATAAGACGCTGGCTAAAGGACGAATTAAAATGCCACCTGCTGCAAGATTAGGAGATATATGTACAGGCCATGAATGTTTCCCGCCGCGTGCAAATATCGAGGGAAGTCCTAACGTTTTTGTAAACGGTATAGCTTGGCACAGGCAGGGCGACGGTTGGAGCGTTCACTGTTGTACTCACCCTGAAGTCCCGCACGGCTGTCATACAAGCGTTTTGGCGTCAGGAAGTTCAAGCGTTTATGTAAACGGCAAACAAGCCGGACGTATCGGCGATCCTGTTGCCTGTGGAAGTTCAGTTGCTACAGGAAGCGCGAATGTTTTCGCAGGAGGTTAAATTCTCATGATAGGCTCACTCGGTGAAGTTGTTTTCAACGTTTCAGAAAAACAGATTTTAACGTTTGACGGGCTTCAATATTCACACAGCGCAAAATATTCAGAGCACGCTATTCACGGACGCAAAGGTCTTTTAGAGTTCACGGGCTTTTCTGCGACAACTTTGAGCTTTAATATCACGCTTAATTCCGCAATTGGAATTAATCCCCAAGAAGAATTAAAACGCTTGAAGGAAATTTTTTACAATCACGAGGCCGTTTTATTTATTCTCAACGGAGAGCCGCAGGGCGAAAATTTGTGGGTAATTGAGAGCTTTAACGAAAAACATGACGATATTTCGCGACTCGGAATATCCAACTATATTGAAGTATCTTTGTCGCTGAAAGAATATTTAGAAATAGATGCAAATAACGCTGAAAACGAAATCAGCAGCGAAGAAATTGAAAATGATTATTACGGGGTAGGTAATTTCTAAAAATGGAACTTGATATTTTAACGACGGAGCAAGGAGAAATAACCTTTGCTCCTAAAAACGTTTACGAAGAAATAGCCCAAAATGTTAAAACAATCTGCACGACACCGAAATATTCAGTGCCATTAGACAGAAGTTTTGGAGTTGACGCTAATTTTCTTGACCGCCCAACCCCGAAGGCCAAAGCTCAGATACAAACTGAAATTATACGGGCTATAAGAAAATACGAGCCGCGCTGCAAAGTTGTTAGAGTGAGTTTTACGGAAGATTTAGACGGAAAATTAGGCGTGAAAGTGAGAATAGCTATCAATGAAAAGTGATTTATTTCCATATTTAGATGATATTGTATTCGCTAATAAAGCCGCTGAAGAAGTAGAAGCAGATATTTTCAAAATTTACGAACAAATCACAGCGCGCACGCTTGCTAAAGGCGACCCCGTAAGACTTTTTATTGAAACAGTAGCATTAATAATAATTCAGCAGCGCAGTTTAATAGATTACGCGGCAAAAATGAATTTGTTAGCTTATGCTTCCGGCGCGTATCTTGACCATTTAGGAGCGTTATTAGGAGTTACAAGGCTTGAAGCCTCTAATGCTCTTACAACATTAAAATTCACACTAAGCGAAGCGCAAAACACAAATATTTTAATTCCTGCGGGGACGAGAGTAACGCCGGACGGCAAAATTTTATTTGCAACCATTGAAGCGGCCACAATTCCAGCCGGAGATACAAGCATAAATATAACGGCTCAATGCATGACAAGCGGCGAGACGGGCAACGGATTTATTTCAGGACAAATTAAAAGGCTTGTTGATCCTTTTGGCTATGAAGCGTCCGTCGAAAACATTGACTCAAGTTACGGCGGCAGCGATATTGAAAATGACGAGAATTTTAGGGAACGTATACAAATCGCCCCTGAAAGTTTCTCTGTCGCAGGAGCGAGAGGAGCTTATGAATATTACGCACGTTCAGCACGTCAAGATATTATTGACGTTGCAGTTGTCGGCCCGCCTGAATTAGAGCCCGGCTACGTTGAAATTTACCCGTTAATGACCGGCGGCGAATTGCCGACTGATGAAATTCTCGAAGTCGTACTAAACACATGTAACGCTGATGACGTGAGACCGCTAACTGACTATGTTTCAGTACGCGCTCCCAAGACCGTAAATTTTGATTTAGACGTAAAATATTTTATAGACAGGTCAAGGGCTACACAATCGGCGGAATTGCAAACTTCAATAGAAAAAGCTGTGAATGATTGGGTTACTTGGCAGCGTTCAAAATTAGGACGCGACTTAAACCCAAGCGAATTAAATCATAGAATGATAGCCGCAGGAGCTAAACGCACAGAAATAACGTCGCCAACGTTCAGAATATTGGCCTCGTCAGAGATAGCGATTATAAATTCGCTCAATATCTCATTCGGAGGTTTAGAGGATGGCTAAAATTATTCATGATTTATCACTTTTAGACATTGCGCCGCCTTCGATTAGTAATGATAAGACTGTAAAATCTATTATCACGGCGATAAACCCTGAATTAAAAAGCGTTTCGGAAGCGATTTCGGACGCTTTTATTATTTCAAGAATTAACGAACTTCCTGAACGGGTTATTGATTTATTAGCGTGGCAGTGGCACGTTGATTTTTATGAGCCTGATTTAGATTTAGCTATAAAGCGCGCATTAGTTCTTGCTTCTATCAAATATCACAAGAAAAAAGGAACTAAATACGCAATAAAAACAGCTCTCGAAGCGTTAGGGTTTGTTCCTACAATTAAAGAATGGTTTGAAACAGATATGGGAACGGCTCCACACACTTTCAGTATCACGGGGCATTACAAAGATGACGAAATTAACGTTGACTTTTTAGGTGAAGACACTGAAGAAATATTAAAGCGCGTTGTTGAAATCACAAAACCTGTGAGGTCAAGCCTGATTTATTTACTCGTTGCTCCTACACCGATTGATTTAAGTGAACATATTTGCTGCTGGGACGTCTGTAACTGGGAACATTTTAAGAGTAAAGAGTACAACTGGGGCTTATTAATTCCTGAAACGCCATTATTTGATGATGATGTGGTGTTCAAGCGGGATTTTGAACGAGAACTTTTTACTATTCACGACACTGCTTTTTGGGATTTCAACACTTGGGGCGGCATTCCTGTAAGAAATTTACAGATCGGCTCATGCTCAGAAAATGCGATTATTGCAAGTCTTGAATGGGGCGAAGGCGAGAATGCTTTACTTTACCCTAACCTTTGGGATTATTCAAAGTGGGATTATGCCGCGACTTTTTCGCGTATTTTTGGCAGCGTATCATCACGAATTTTCGATTTAGATTTTAACTTGGACGACAATTTGCAGTTTTATCACTCAATCGTCGAACACAAGATTTTATACGATTTACGGCCTCATTGGGATAATCAAACATGGCTTGAACATGATAAATGGCTTGATGATTTTTCAAAAAATATCGAGCAGTCATTTAATTATTACCGAAGTTTAGAGGCTGATTTAAGTTCAAAAATCTATCCAAAATGGAGCAATAACACAACTTGGAAAAATTCAAATAAAACTTGGGCATATGCTGAACAAAATTGCAGCTGGAATATAAAATCATGGGAGGAGAATTAAAAAATGGCGGTATTAACTCACGAGGCGCGAAAAATTTTAGCGCAATATATTATGTCGCGGCCTCTGTATTTAGCTATAGGCACAGGCTCGCCGGATTGGGGCGAAATTCCCGACACGCCGGACTATGAAGCAACAGGATTAATTAACGAAATAGGACGCAAAAAATTAACACGCGCTTTCTTCGTGGTTAAAGATGAAAACGGAGAAATCGACATGCCTGGCGGACGGCGTTATTCATACTCGGCCACCCCGACAAGACAGATTTATTTGTTCTATATGTTTGATTACGGAGAGGGATTAGCTAACTCAATTCGTGAAATTGGCGTGTTTATGGACACTGAAACTAAAGCAGGCTTGCCTGAAACACAAACTTATTTCATACCAGAAGAAATAGAAAATCAAGGAACTTTAATTTTACTTGAACACTTAGAAACACCCGACACTTTCACGCCTAACAAAAAAGGAAGTTACGGAACAATCTTAACAGTTTAGTAAGGAGGCGAAAAAATGACAGCAGACGAATTAAAACAGCTTATGAAATCACCGAATTTTTATGATAGATACGACAAAAACAAAAATTGGGATTTCTTAGGCGTTATGGCAGGCCGTGCTATGCAGTCGGCGGAATTTAACGAAATTCAACATATTCTTGAAGAAAAAATAAAATCACTCGGCAACGCTCTTTATGCTGACGGAACAGTGATTGAAGGCTGTGCAATTTCATATGATACAACTAACAAAATTGCAAAACTTGAAGCCGGTCGAGTATTTTTAGACGGCCTCGTTTATGATGTTGAAGCGGCTTCATTATCTATTCCAGACGATATAGAACACGTGCAAGCTGGAATTTACAAAATGTCAAAATGCGTAACAGAGTTTGAAGATAACACGCTATTTGACCCCGCAAAAGGTACGCCTCAATATCACATGGAAGGCGGCTATAGGATTGTAACTACTGCAGTTTGGGGATTAAGTTCAGAGGCCCGCAACGCGCCTTTCTTTCCTGTTTACGGTGTTTCTGACGGTGAAGGTGAAATGGTTACTCAATTACAAGAAAAAGTTTCGCCTGAATACATCGACGCTTTAGCACGTTATGATAATCATGCTCACGGGCATTACGTCGTTAAAGGACTCAGAGTTACGGCACTTGAAAGCGGTATTACCGGTAAACAAACTTTTTCAATTTCAGAAGGCGAGGCTCACATAAACGGCTACGAGGCTTATTTGTCGCATTCAGTCAGACTTGTTGCAGACGAAGAGCCTAATTTAGCCGACGTAAAAGCAGAAGCTCACCCGTTTAACGCTGAGACAGGCGGCACTGATACAATAAATTTAAGCCATACGCCTATGGAAAATTTGCAAAGAATTTTAATCACGAAAGAGCGCACCGTTACTCTAACTCACGGCGGATATTCAGGCTGTATTGATGAACTTCCTAACACTTCGGTTTTTGAGATTGTAGATGTCCATCAAGGCGCGCTGGTTTATGTTCAGAACACGGATTTTCACTTTGCGAACGATAAAATAAATTGGAGCTTAGCCGGTGAAGAGCCAGCTCCTTATTCGACTTATAGTATAACTTACCGATATAGAAGCGAGGTAAACGCAGACAGCTACGATACCGAAAATATTACAATTTCAGGAGCGGTCGAAAATTCTTTGATAGAACTTGACTACAGCTACAGAATGCCGCGAATAGATTTAATCGTAATGTACAAAGACCAATCTATCGGCATTGTTCGCGGCGTTGCTCATAGATATGCGCCTGTTGCACCATCAACACCGCCGGAGGCTATTTGCCTTGCAGAAGTTTATCAAACTTGGAAAGACTTGCCTGAAATCAAAAATGTAGCAGTTCAACGCGTCCCTGTTGACACACTTAATTCTATGCAGCAACAAATTCAAGATTTATACAGTTTAACGGCACGCAATGAACAGCGTTTTGACGCGATGATTAACGCTCCGACGAGTGCTTATAATGTTTTTGTAGACCCGCTTTTTGATGACGATATGCGCGATAAAGGCTTAGAGCAAGATGCTTTAATCGCGGAGCAGACTTTACAATTACCGCTTGAAACTGCAATTTTAGAGACGACTTTAGAGCATGAGGCAACGCTCGATTATTCACATGATTTAGCTATTAATCAGCCTATGCACACAAAAACAATGCAAATTAACCCGTATCAAAATTTTGAGCCGATACCCGTTAGCGTTGAGTTGAATCCGGCTATTGATAGGTGGTCTACAACAATTACGCGGAGCATTACGACAGGCAGCGGTAACTCATCAAGATACGCAGGAAGCTCGTCAACAACTCAAGAGACGCAGGCGAATTTAAGGCAAATACAAATTAAAGTTCACGCTTCGGGCTTCGGATTTAATGAGCCTGTACGGGTGATTTTTGATGGCGTTGAAGTCGCTTGTTCAGCTATTGAGGCTAATTCAGAGGGCATTTTTGACGGTGTTTTTACAATTCCCGCAGGCATTCCTTCAGGGACAAAATTAGTAGAACTTCAAGGAACTTTCTCAAAAGGAAGCGCGTATTTCGTCGGCGTTCATACGACAAGAACGACTGTGAATTACTATGTTCGTTTCAATGTTGTTATAAATGTCGACCCGTTAGCACAATCGTTCACTTTGAACGAAGCTCGGCATGTTTCAGGCGTTGACTTTTGGCTCGAAAATAAAGGAGCGTCTGATATTCGCGTTCAAATTCGAGAAATGGATAACGGTTATCCTGTTGCAAGTGTTTTAACAGAGGCAAAATTAAAAGCCGGAGATTTAACCGCTAAAAGTTGGAATAGAGCTATTTTTGAAACTCCTGCGTTCTTAAGCGCGGGTGTTGAATATGCAGTTACAATTTTAGCTGATACTTCGGATCATACAGTCGGCATTGCAGAGTTAGGCGATTGGGACAGCGAAACGGGCTGGGTTAGGTCGCAAGCCTATTCAGAGGGCGTTTTGTTTTCAAGCTCTAACGCTTCAACATGGACGCCGCACCAAAATGCCGATTTAAGTTTTAAGTTATTAGCGGCAAATTTCACGGAAAATTCTAAGATTATTTCTCTCGGGACTTATGACTTGACTGGAGTTACTGACGTTATGCCGCTTGCTGAAGTCGAAAGTACTAATTCAGATACTTACATTACTTTTATCTTAAAGAAAGATGATACGGAAGTTGCTCGTATGCAGGCATGGCAGGCTATTCCATTCAGCAGTATCTTGAACGGCGAGTATGAACTTTTAGCTGAACTTTCAGGCGATAGCAAGCACTCGCCGATTTTAGGAAGATGTCCGCAATTAGTAACAGGCCAGCTTGCAATCAGAGGCGATTATATTTCACGCGCTTTTACTTGCGGACAAAATAAAAAAGTTATGATAACTTTAGATGAATATAAGCCTCACGGCTCAGAAATTGAAGTATTTCTACAAACAAGCGAGAACACGTGGCAAGCTGCCGAAATAAGCGAAAACACAGAGCTTGGTGACGGCTGGGTACGGCGCACGAGGTTTGTAAATTGCGACGCGGCTGCTACGAGATTAAAAATTGTTTTGCACGGCTCGGCAAGCGCAAGGCCAAAAGTTCAAGCAATAAGCGCGGTGGTACTCGATGCATGACGATAGAACAACTAATAAAAACTTGCCGCTGCCTAATCGAGATAATGTGCTTGCAGATGACGTTGAAAGAATTAGAGAGGCTTTTAATTCCATAGATACGGAGCTTGC
>JAFVEW010000250.1 GCA_017475805.1 Synergistaceae bacterium
AGTGTTTATGGCAACCTTAAAAACTTTGCTTGTTTGAGCCAAAGAATGTCCCTCTCCGCGATATTCTAATGTTCTTCTTCTGTATTTTTCATCATAGCTCATAGTTTTTTATTATATCAATAATAAAGTGTTTTGGCTATAACTATGCTCCTTGCTGACTTTTTAACGCAGTATAGGAAAAGAAAAATTCTTCTCATTGAAAGCGATACAAGCAATCCCGATGTCGGAAAAACTTTTGTCAATAATGAAGATGTTGAAGTTATATTTTTGTCGCTTGACGATGCTGACGGCTGGATTGATCTTGTTAATTATTCTGCTGAAAGCGAGAAAGATATAGTAATAAATTCAGCTGCCCGTTCTATTGAAGCCATTGAAAAATTTGCTGGAACTTTGACAGAAAGTCTTGAAGAACTTCACAGGCGTTTGACTTCATTTTTAGTTATCAATCGTCAAAGAGACAGTATTGAACTTCTAAAAAGATATATGGACGCTGTTTCCGGCGAATTGCACGTTGTAAGAAATACATTTTACGGTGCGCCCGAAAAATTTGAATTGTTCAATACCTCAAAGACAAAACTCGAAGCTGAAAAACGCGGTGCAACTATCGACTGTCCAGACCTCGCAGACCGTGTTGCTGATGATTTGTATTCCGGCCGTCTATCAATAGCAAAAGCCGTTTTAGAAATGCCTCTTGGGAATCGCGCTGAATTAAAGCGATGGCGTTCTCGCGGCTGGAAAATGTTTGATGACATTGGCATAGGTAAAGATGTTGCTTAAGGAATTTTAATCATGACACAAGAGATTAATTACGCTGAACAAAAAAATCAGGCAACATTCGAGGGGTTTGAAACGAAAAAATCTGAAAGTATTTTGTCTGCTTTCTTCAATGATTGCAATGAAGAAGAACAAAAGATTATTAACGAATTTTCTCAAATTCAAGGAATTAAAGCTAATGATGCTGTTTGGATTTTCGTTAAAATCTTTTTCAGAATAAACCGTGAAAATACTGTGCTTTATCAAAAAGTTTCGGACAATTTTGAAAGCAAACAAAATGAAATTCCTGAAAAATTCAAAGAATTTATTGTTTCTTTAATTGAAAATGAAACTCAAAAAATTCTGTCATGTTTTTCAGATTTTTCAATGAAAACTCTTCAGGACATTTTGAAGCAACATAAAAAACAGGCACTATTTAATGATTGTTTTATTCCTATTTTTTGTGTATGTGCAGGTGTGTTTCTTCTGTGCCTTATTTCGTTTATTGCTGGTTCGGCTGTCGTTGGGAAAGGTTGGGGACATTCTCCTTTTGATGCTCTGCTCAACGCTCCTGCCGGATGGATTATTCCGCTCGCTTTAATTCCTGTCGGCAGTCTGGCATTTTTTCGCGGACTTACGGAACAAGGGCGGGATAAATATTTGAATTTAATTATCGCTTTTATGGTAGGGGGTTTGGTGTTATGGATAATTATTCACATCCTTTAGAACAAATTTTTAGTTTTGAAGGAGAAGAATTTATGGATCGTATTTTCGCATACTCGATCATCTATTTCAGGGAAGAAATGGATATTACGCAAAGTTTTGCGGCACGGCTTGCTGGGATTGACCAGTCTCAGCTTTCAAGGATTGAACACGGAGAAAGTTGGCCTAACAGGTCAAGTCTCAATGAAATTTGTCGCGGAATGAGAATTTCAGGCAAAAAATTTTTCAACAATATGGGAGAACATCTCATTTATGTTGCACAAAGAGGCGAAATTTTTTTCCCATATGAGGAAGGGCTATGAATACGACAATTAACACAACAGATGAAGTCAACAGGCGCAATCTTGAGAAACTTCGCCGTGAAATGGGCGATGATGTCAGAAACGCTATGGACGATCCGCAGGTTCTTGAAATCATGTTAAATCCTGATAGTAAAGTGTGGGTCGATAAAATCGATTCAGGCATGACATATATTTGTGATATGCCGGATGTTCAGGCTTTGCAAATGCTCGGCACAATTTCTCACATGGTCGGAACTGTAATTAATAATCACAATCCCAAAGTTGAGGGCGAACTTCCCGGCGATGGAAGCCGTGTCGAGGGGGTCATTTCGCCTGTCGTTCAAAGACCTGTATTTAATATAAGGAAAAAGGCTTCGGCTATTTTCCCGCTTTCTGAATATGTTAAATCGGGACGCGCTACTGATTATGATGTTCAAATTTTATGTGAAGCAATTTCTTCAAGAAAAAATATTCTTGTTGTCGGCGGCACTGGCACGGGAAAAACGACTTTCGTAAACGCAATCATTAACGAAATGAAAAATCTCACGCCTAAACACCGTCTCATAATTCTCGAAGATACACTTGAACTTCAATGCTCTATGGAAAATTTTGTTTCTATGCGTACTACTTCAGATGTATCCATGCAAGACTTACTAAAAATTACCATGCGGCAAAGGCCGGACAGAATAATCATCGGAGAGGTCAGAGGCAAGGAAGCTCTCGATATGCTCAAGGCTTGGAATACAGGCCATCCCGGTGGTGTTTGTACTGTTCATGCTAATGACGCTCGCGCTGGCCTTTTACGTATTGAACAACTTATTTCAGAAGTCTCACAAAGTCCAATGCGTGAACTTGTAGCTGAGGCTATTGATGTCGTTGTATTTCTTGTCAGAGATCCGCGTATTGGCCCGAAATTATCAGAACTTATAGCTGTTGATGGCGTTCATGACG
>JAFVEW010000251.1 GCA_017475805.1 Synergistaceae bacterium
AATAATTTATTTTATGTATAAATTTTTTAAGTGGGCTAAAATCCTGTTCAATAGACTGATCCACGAGAATATTTCTATCAGCCAAATACAAAATTTTGCTTTTTAATCCTGAATGAAGAAGCCGATAAACAATTTGAAAAGCTGTATAAGTCTTGCCCGTACCTGTTGCCATTACAAGTAAAAGTCTATTCTGACCTTTTGAAATAGCTTTTAGAACTCTATTAACGGCTATACGCTGATAAAAACGTGGCGGAAAAGTATTTTGCGATGAATAGAAAGGCTGATCAAGAATTTTCTTTTCACCATCTGAAATTTTTGATTCTTTATAATAACGCTCTACTAATTGCTCTCTTGTAGGAAATTCACTCATACTAAATGAGCGTTCCACGCCAGTTAAATAATCAAATTCTTGAAAACCGAAACCGTTTGAAGAGTAAGCAAACGAAACTTCAAGTTTTTCAGCATACGTTTTAGCCTGTTGCAGCCCGTCTGAAATAGAATGTTCTGCATTTTTAGCTTCAATAACAGCTAAAGGTTCGTTAGCCGACATAAATAATAAATAATCAGCCCTCATAGGCTTTTCTCGTGAAGTTATATTTCCGGCAAGCCTAATTCTTCCATTCGTGATTTGAGCTTCCATCGAAATAAATTCAGAAGGCCAGCCTTTTTGAACAGCAGGATTAATAAAACGTAATTTTATATCTTCTTCAGTCATTTTCTTAGAAAACTTTTATTTATATTTTAATTATACAGTTAATTTTCTCTTTCAAAAAATTTTTATAACTCGATAACACAATTTTACAAGATTAACTTTAGCTTTCTGATTATCATCACAATAAAAAACTTTTAACGCCTCTCCAACTTGGGGAGAAATTTCAAACTTATCTAACCTATGAACAAAAAGACTGCGTTGACCAACCAACTGAACACAATATCCGCGCTCTTGATTCACATAAACTATTTTACCCCTGTAACTCTGATTATCTTTTCTTGGATTTACATATATTAAAGGATTTTCAACAAGATTTAACTTTTCAATTTCTTCAACAGTTACTGCCTTATAAGAAAAAAATTTTTCCCGATGTTCTTTTCTTTGGCGTTCAACTTCAGCTGCTAAATCTGGATTCGCTATTTTTAAGCCGTGCTTCACAGCAACTGAAACACACAGGGCTTTATATTCATCTGACCCATTAATTTGAGTCGCTCCCCATTTCGCATTGGCAAGCTGTAACGCTGATAAAACTGATTCTTCTGTCAAGTTTTTTTTATTCAAGACTATTCTCTTGCCCATATCCGAAAAATCAGCCGTAAATTTTCCTGCTCGACAATATAATACACTGCCTCCCGATCCTCGTCGCGGAAAATAATCCCGCAAATCAAATTCTTTCGGAAGTTCCACAGAAGATATACCGCTCTGCGCTGGCGACAAAATGAAAGCTCCTGGAAAACGATATTTCCTGTAATCTTCTTCACGCTCCTGCTCTAAAAGCCATTTCTTAAAAGACGGAAATCTTTGAAGATAATGAGATTTTAACTCAAGCATTTCTTGCTTCTGTTCGTCCCTTAAATTTAATTGCTCCTTTTTATAAATAAAGGATACTAAGTGCCTTAAATAATTCAGATCGCGACCTTTCCCTTCACAACTGCCGCTTTTCAACTCTCGCCATTTTAATTTTTGAACATCGTGCAAAGATTCTCGTTCTAATTTTTGCTGAAACCTTAAATTTTTTATCGCTGAATTTTTAGATTCTAAATATTTTTCTTTTTCTAATTGATAATCTTGCAACGAATTTTTTACATCAGAAACAATAGAAGTTTTAATAAAAGATTTTTCTGAAATTTTAAGATTCTCATCAGGTGCATTATAAACTCCTAACCTGTGTTCAAGTTGTGTCAAACTACATTTTCTTGACACGCTTGATAGTTTCAGAATAGTTCCACAGAAGTGCAAGATCGCACCTTTTCCGCGACGTTCTAAATACGCTCCTCGTTCAGATAACTTACTGTGAAGATTTTTCCAAGTGTCTGCAGACTCCAAAATCGGTAAAATTTCACGTTTAGCAATTCTTTCGATGCTTTCAGAGCCGGTATGAGCTTCAATATCTCGAGCCTTTTGTGAAAGTTTTGAATCAGCTCTCATTTCAATTTTTTCATGAATATTTCCCGAACTGTCAACAACATAACGCCCGCTCTGTTCAATCTCCCATCCCTGAGTAAATTCGATTTTTCGGGCTGCTCTTTCGAGTGCTTTTTTAGTCCAGCCTTGCGCAGGCCGAACAGCCTTAAAAGTTTCCGGCGATATTCTATTCACGACAACATGAACATGTAAATTTTCCGTATCCTTTTGCAACGCCCATAAGGATTGACAGTCCTCTAAATTTAATTCTCTAAGAGCAATTTCTACTGCTTCATCGACTTGCTCGTTTGTCGGACTTTCATATGAACGCCACGACAATATAAAATGGAGCGCAGGATTTTTACTTCGGACATTCTCATACGATAATCCTTCCATTTCAAGATACGCTCTTTCAGGCGGAGAATTTAAGTTTTTCATTCCGACATGAATGACAGCATTTTTTTCATGTCCTGTTATACCAAGACAATAATTTATTAACGCCTTAAAATTCGTTTTGCTGTCGCGCCTACGATATGGAATTTTCGTTATCACTCAAAACACTCCTTTCTAAGCCTTCAATAAATTTATTAATATTATTCAGAGTAATTTTTATTTCTTCGCTATACATTCCATTTGAGGCATTAAAAATTTTTTTCAAAAGTCCTCCCTGTCGTCTTAATTCTGAAATCATTTTTACATCAACTACAGAATCGACTCGACGGCCTAACGCTCTTCGGCGGACATACTCCGACACCGATAACCCGGACGCTTCTGCCCGCTCTTGAATTTCTTGACGTTCTTCTATCGTTACTCGAAAATCAACTCGACTTTCAAGATTCTCTCGTTTCATTTTTCACTCCTCTAAAAATCTTTTTCAAAATAAAGGGTTCGGGAAATATGTCCCCGACAAGCTAACGCGAGAAACTTCTTAAAAGTTGATTGCGTTATATGCTCTTGTTCTACAAACAACGAAGTTACTTTGTACGACAATAGCCTGCTTGCTTATTATTATCTTTATTTTTTGCTGTTATTATATCACAAAGAAATCAGTCAGCCAAATATCGTTTTGTGGTTAAAGAAGATGTCCGTCTAAATAAAGAAAGTCGTTACAAAATAGAAATAAAAATCTTCAAACTGTTCATCGAAAATCATATCCGTCAGAGGTAAAACAGCGATCAAAAAGTATTCCTGAAGAACATAACACGAACGAAGAAATAACTCTCAACAAATCACCATGCTGAAGCCCTGTTGAATGTCAATAAATGCATATCAAAATGCAACAAAAAACTCTTTAACGTTCTTCAAAAATCTTTTCAAAAAACGAATAGAAGTTCATCAAAAATTTATCAGGCAGTTCATATAACATTTCATGAAATTATCACGCCCATAAAGAAAAAAATTATTATCAGTTTTTATGTCAGAGTAATGTCAACATTCCGACTGAATGACACACGAAAAAAAAGATAATTATCATTAGTCTGAGGGCAAATTTCATATTCAAATGTTGAACATCTGACATAAAAAATTATCGTCAAGACGGTCTTTGAAGTTACCTTTGAGTCTGCTCCTTGTCATGATTACGATACTATGCAAACCACGAAAAAACGACTGAAATTTATAATCATATTTTATAAAAATTCTCATAAATTTCAGAAAAAATTACTTCAAAAGGCTTCTTTCTGAGGTCTGAAGTAATTAAACGCCGGGAAAAAATCAAAAAGTAAATTACCTTTCAATCCGTTACGATTCTTCAAAATTTTAAGCTGCATATCCTGACTGCTAAAATTACGCGCAGCCTCTTCCATCATTTTTCTAACTTCACGAAGTCGTTTTGACCTTACGATGTCAGACTCATTATCACGATAATCCCAGCCGTTATATTGCAAGCCTATTAAAACGTCAGAAGAATATTCAATTGCTCCAGACTCTTTGAATGATGCCATGCTGACAGGAACAGAATAACTCTCACGGTTAAAAGATGAAACACCAAGCACAGGAATATTAAAATCACGGCTTAATCTTTTAAGCTCAGTGATATTTTTATCAACGTTTTGTTTGTCTGTCATCTTTATCGAATACGGAGCAAGAATTTGAAGATAGTCTATTATTACAATAGGCGTAGTACCATTCGTAAATTTTCTAAATTCTTCAAGTTTTTCCTTAATATGAGAAATTCCAACGTTGCCTATGCCTTCAGTGATGTAAATGTTACGACCCCAATCCGAATATTCATTCATAGATTCCGCAATTATCCTACTGTCAAATTCATTATTATAACTGCCTAATAAGACGCTTCGAGTCGTTTTCGCATAAACAGTAGATTTATATTCAGAGAGGCTTTTAACAAAAGACATTCGGCTTAAAGTCTTCGCAATCAATTCAAATCTTGACATTTCAAGACTAAAAATCAAAACTCCATGACCTGACTTTGCTATATTGTCGGCAATCTGCAAAACTAAAGTCGTCTTTCCTAACGAACTGTTCGCTCCAATGACATAAAGTCCGGGATATAATCCTCCGTCAAGAAGTTTATCAAGATTCTCGAAACCTGTCGAAATTCCTCCAGATTTATTTTTCAAAACGAACTCCGCAAAATCATTCAAACATTGAGCTCCACTTTCGTTCTGTAAGTTATTTTGCTCGGAAACTTGACTTTCTTCTATTAAATCTGTAAAATTAAAATTTTCTACATCATTAACCCACGCAATAAAATTTACGCGATCCGCCATCAAGAATTCATTAGCGTCCTTAAAGGATTCAGGTAAAGCATAATGCCTATAAGAAAAAAATCCCAGATTTCTAAGAGCTTCAATAAGTTTCTTCTCGGATTGTCGACCTCTCTCATCATTATCAAGCTGAATTATCAAAGGAACTTTCGGCAACTCCGCTTTAACGGCTTCAATTAATTTTCCTATATTTGCAACGCTTCCCAATCCTACGGCTTGACCTCCTGCGTCAATAATTGAAAGAGCGTCAATCTCTCCTTCAACGATAAAAACGGGCTTCAAATTCTGCCTTAATGCGCTGGAATTAAATAACCGTGTCTTTCCGACCCGCATTTTTGAATATTTAGTTTGTTGCTCCGTTAAATCCGACCTCGTATCGCGTGCGAGATAACCGCCTGACCATACAGGAATTATAAGACGTGGTGAAGTCGGAGCATGGGGTTTTGCTCTCCAGTCAGGAATAAATCCGACATGAAATTTTTTCAAAGTTTCAAGGCTTATTCCTCTGTGATAATCCGTTTGATTTAAATTAGAGGCAGCTTGTTTATAAAAATTTGTGAAGTCTTGAACTTTAACAGACTGACTCTGTATCTCAGGCTTCGAACTTGGACTAACATAATTAACCGTAACTCTAAAAAGCTCACAAGCCTTATTAAAAATTTCATTGAAGTCTGTCAGATTAAATTGCCTTCCGATGATTTCAAAAATATCGGCGTTCTTAAAACAATCTCCGCCCCAACAGGTGAAGTGTCCTTTGTCTTTCGGATTTTCTGTTATCCCCGTGCCGTTCACGCCTCCGCCACTTCCGCATATAGGACAGATATAGCCTTTACCGCTTCGATCACGCTGAAAATAATATGTAGCGTGTTCTTTAATATAACGTTCAGCGTCTTCCCGAAATTCTCTGCTCATCAAAAGTTCACCTCCTTCATTTCGTTATTTTTAATATTTTTAAGTTAATCTTGCCTTTAAGAAAGAACTTTTTCTGCCTGTAAAGAAAAATTTATGTTTTTTCTGTTATTTTGCGGCTCGTTGGCCGCTAATAAGCCTTTGTCCTGTTATAGCCGACCAACGAGTCGGCGTCTTATTTTTTTCTCTAAGTCAAAGATGAGAAATTTTTTCTTTATAGGCACTCTTTAATTTTTTCTTTCGAGGGCGCGGGGAATATTATAAACACGTCGCCCCATCTTTATTTGGGGCGCACGTGAGCTAAACGTACTGAGAGTACTAAAAGTACTCAAAATTTTTAGCTCTGTAAAGTGGCTTAAATACTGAAAAATTTTTTGAGTTTGCGTATGGAACTTACACCTTTGCGTATGGAACTTACACCTTTGCGTACGCGACTTACACCTTTGCGTATGGAACTTACACCTTTTGCATAAATTACTTATACATGAGTGCTAAAATTAGCACTATTGAAAATATGGATGTATATTGTTTTTATAACTTTTCGTGTTTTTTGCGTATGGAACTTACACCTTCACGTACGGAACTTACACCTTTATAAGTTTAGTTATTATCTGTGTTTTTCTTGTTTTTTTGTTTGATTTGAAGTTTTTTTATTTTTTCTGCTTTCTTTTCTTGGATTTCTATAGTTCTAATTTTGGAGGTTTCGTAATCGTTTAATTCAAATTTCAAAATCAGAGAAATGAATTTCTCGTAGTTGTCGATTGCTCCTGCTCTTATTTCTTGATCTGTGATTTCTATTCCGCCTGAATAGCAATATCTCCAGTCTTTAAGGAATCCGCATTCTATAAGTTTGTCTAAGGCGTTTTCAAAAAGTTCTTTAACGTGTGCTTCCCAGCTCCATCTATGTTCTTTTAATTCATCGTAGGTTGGGAATGAAGTGCATTTTAAGATTGTTTCTACTCTTAATTTTCCTTCTGTCTGTCGGATGACGTTATTATCTTGACTGTAATGAATGCACATGGCTTCGCCAATTGCAAAGGCGTTATAATCCCTGTCGTCAAGTTTATAGAGTGATCGTGGATAATTTATCAGCGGTAGTGATGTGAGATATTCAGCCATGCTTATTGTAAACTCGATTCTGAGTGAATTTCCTTTTAGGTCGTATTTTCCGATGTAATTCATTCCGCTGTAATTTCTTTCTTGTCCTTTAATTTTTTCTGTCCACGTTATGTTTGAAGTCAGCAATATATTTAAGGAGTTTTTTAGCTTACGTCTAAAATTTTTCATTGCGTCGTTTGAAGTTGTTTTAACTCCGTTGGCTGTGGCAAAGTCTTTAACGTCAAGGAGAATTCTGCAGTTTGCTTTGTTTCCTTTTGCGTTTGAACTGTTTCTTTTTGTAAATTCTGCTACGGCGTATCTAAAAATTTTGGCTGTTCCTACACCTATATTTTGGATGCTCTCAGAGGTAAAGATATTCACGCCTTCTATATTTAATGTCCTTGTTGCTATGTCGAATTCGCCTTTTGTTTTTGCTCGTCCTAATACATTTGTAGCTTTGCCGCTGAACATATGTTGAAGGGGCTTGACGGCTGGGAGCTGGCGGTAGGCCTCTGACTTTACGGGCTTTTCTTCTTTTTCTTCGGCCTTATCACGTATTTCGTTTCGATCGTCTTCAGGACTATTTCCGCCGGAGCGTCCCTCAGTGCTTTGCGCCGATTTTTTTTTTGACGCGGTTAATTCGCCGTTCTCGTCCAAACGCCCGAGACATTTCGATTTTTTCTTTACTTTGCCGTTATCGCGGTAGCTTGTAATTTCGTAAAGATACTTTCTTCCGTTAATATTTTTTGTTACAATAAAGCTCATAAAAAATTCTCCTTTATAATTTTTAACACCACACGAAATTATACAGGGAATTTTATTTTTTTACTACCACTTTTAACACCACGTGGTGTTACGGAAAATTTTTTTCTAACGGGTCCAGCGTCACGCTGGCGGGTGAAGCGTCACGCTTCAAAATTTTTTTCTATCGGCGTTATAATTTTGACGGAGGTGAGAATAAAATGGATTCTGATTTTCAAAAAGATTTTCAAGTTCGGGTTTATCACGATGAAGGTTGTCTTATGGTTGAAGTTTCGAAAATCCGGGACATAAATTTTTTTTTGTCGGTTATAAATTTTCTTGAAAGAATGCGGGAGTAAATCTCCCGGATTTTTTTGTATGGGTTCAGCGTTACGCTGGCTGTGGATTTTTATAAAAAAGTTATAGCGGATTGGGAAAAGGAACACGGAGAAATAAAATTTCCTGATTAACTGGGAAGTTAAGGAGATATTTGTATGAAAATAAGAAGCTTGTCTATTACTAATTTTAGAGGTTATAGAAATACTACTCAGATATTTTTTGATGATTTAACTGTTTTTGTAGGTAAAAATGATGTTGGTAAGTCTACGATTTTGGAAGCTCTTGATATTTTCTTTCATGATGGCAAAGATTTAATTAAATATGATAAGACGGATGTGAATATTCAAGAGGGACGTATAGGTAATGATGATACTATTATTTCTGTTGTTTTTGATGAACTTCCTGAACAAGTTGTTATTGATGCAACGTCAAATACAACTCTTAAGGATGAGTATTTACTTAATGCTGATGGTTTCTTGGAAGTAGTAAAAAAATTTCATAGTGGTTCAAGCATTAAGATTTTTATTAAAGCATTACATCCGACTGTTTCCAAATGTAGCGATTTACTTTTGAAAAAGAATAGTGAATTAAAATCGATATTGAAGAGTAATGATATTTGTTGTGAAAATCAGTCTTCTAACGTTAGTATTAGGAAGGCTATTTGGAAATGTTTCTCTGATGATTTGGGTTTACAGTCAATAGAGATTGATGTATCTAAAGAGGATGCTAAAAAAATATGGGGAAATATCTCCACTTACATGCCTGTATATTCCCTTTTTCAGTCAGATAGAAAGAATAGTGATGGGGATAGTGAGGTTCAAGATCCTCTTCAGGAAGCAGTAAAGCAAATTATTAATGATTCTAAATTGAAGAAGTCTTTAGCAGATATTGCTAATATAGTTATGAATAAACTTAATGAAGTATCTGATAGAACTCTTTCAAAATTGCGTGAAATGAATCCAGATATAGCAAATAGTTTAAGTCCTGTGATTCCAGCATTTGAAGAATTGAAGTGGTCGGATGTGTTTAAGAAAGTTTCTATATCTGGAGATGAAGGTATTCCGATAAATAAGCGTGGTAGTGGTGTGAAAAGGCTTGTCTTGTTGAATTTCTTTCGAGCTGAGGCTGAACGTAGAGTTGAGGAGAGAAGCGAAGAATTGGGTAGCACTGGGGTAATTTATGCTATAGAAGAACCTGAAACGTCGCAACATACTGAAAGTCAAAGGACATTAATACAAGCATTAAAAAGACTTTCTGATTTGCATCATACACAAGTTATATTAACAACACATAGTGGATTTATCGTTAAGGAGCTTTCTTTTGAAAATTTAAGATTGGTAGAAGATATTGATGGTGAAAAGAAAGTTTTGAATGTAGATTCTAAGGTTCTTACTTATCCTTCTCTTAATGAAGTTAATTTTTTGGCTTTTGGTGAGGTAGCTGAGGAATATCATAACGAACTCTATGGCTTTATTGTGTTGCAAGGTTGGCTAAGTGACTACGAAAAAGGGAAAAAACTTGTTAATTATATCCAAATTAATAATAGTGGAATTGTTTGTCAAAAGTTACAAATTACTAAATCGAAATATATACGAAATCAAATTCATCATCCAGAAAATCAGCATAATGTGAGGTTTACTTTTCAAGAACTTAGAGATTCTATTGAGGATATGAGGCAATATATTCAGAATAGGTTGGGAGAAGATTAGGATATTTTGCCTGCGCCGTTGTCGCTGATGATGATGTTTATGTCCGACGCAAGCAAATTTGACGGTCAAATCTTCCATGCATCTGAAATTTACGAGGCGTATTTTACTGATGTACATGATCTATTCTCCTTTCATGGCTTCGCAAAGTGGCAATAATCCGTTTAGACGTTTGACGATTCGATTCTGTTCGGCAAGTGGCGGAAGTGGGACGAGTAAATTTTGCATTGTTTCTTTGTTCACTCTGGGCATTTTTATTCCGTAAGTTTTTTGATTGACTTCATTATCAATGAATGGTGATTTGAGAAAATAAATAATATATTCGTAATTTATTTTTCCATAACAACGGAATGGTACTAACTCCGGCGTGCAAAATCCATCGGATGGTGCAAGAAGAATTTTCAAGAGATACGGGCGTAACTTGCTGTATAAAATATCCCCTCTGTGGAAAATTGTTTTATCACCGATTGATTTTAATTCTTCAGCTTTTCTGTATCTTAAAATTTTTCCACCTTTTTCTATGTCTTCAAGGTCAAGAATCCATTCATTTTTATTGATGTTCTTGGCGTTGATTTTTGCGATAGGTTTACCATATGTTGAAATTTCTCCAAGCCTAACCCATACCCAATTATCAGGAATTTCAAAAGGCTTTTCGTAATCATCAATCGACGGCAATGGCTTTTCTTTTTTGATTTTGCCTTCCGCAATCAATTTTTTCTTCTCAGCGCGAATTTCTTTTAATAGGTCATCCGCGTTGCCGTCCTCCGCACGTTGTTCTGTCAATTTGCCTTGAATTGCCGCTTGCAAAAGAGAGTCGCGCATATCGCCGGGAAATTTTTTCTTTAAGGCTTCTAATTCTGATTCGGCCTTGTCAAGTTCATCGAGCTTTGACATTATCGCCTCGACCCGTTCAACGATTCTTTCTTGTTCAGCGAGTGGCGGAAGTGGGATTAAAAATTCCGTTATATAGCTTTCTTTGATGTTTTTTATACCTATTCCGTTAACTGTACTTGAAATATGTTCCCTATAATATTGACCTTGAAAAATTATTTTTATATATTCAGCGATGTTATTATAGATAGGTCTTATTATTCTTAAAAATGCTCCTATTTGTGCTTCTTTAAAAACATTATTTACAAAGGCGGCGCGCCCAATGCCTTTTAAGCTACCTGTTGAAGCGATTATGACTATATCTTGATTTTTTATTTTTTTCTCGTTATCGGAATATTTTCCCGGCAAGAAGACATCATCGTCAAAAATTTCAATCTTTTCATTAACAAGATTTCCCCCGCGTAAAATTCTTAACCCCTTTTTGCAAATATCTTTTTTCTCATATGAAGTTCCAGATATTAATTTTATGATTTCTCCGAGCCTGATCCACGCCCAATTATCAGGAATATCAAACGGTTTTTCGTCATCATCAATCGACGGAAGGGGCTTTTCTTTTTTAATTTTGCCCTCCGCGATTAATTTTTTCTTCTCAGCGCGAATTTTTTTCAATAAATCCCCTGCGTTACCGTCCTCCGGGCGTTGCTCCGTCAACTTGCCTTGAATAGCGGCTTGCAAAACCGACCGCTTTAAATCTTCTGAAAGTTTCATAATCTCACCGCATTTGGACATGAATTTTTATGAACTTCAAAATATTCACTCATTTCAGCGTCAATTTCTTCGCGTGATTTTTTATCAAAATAATTTCTCTGCCATTCTGTGTAGTCAAAGTCTTCTGCTTTGATGAGAGAAATAAATTTTTCAGTTTCAATAATTCCCATATTTTCGGCAAGAATTTGCATTCCTTGAAATATTGTGTTAATATTCATAACTTAATTCACCTCAAATTATTCTTATGAAATCTAAAGGATTTACGATTTTTATTTCTGAACCTTTGTATCTCTTTTGCAATCTTATATCAGTCGTGATAAAATAATCAGTTCTTGCGAATATTGCACAAGCAACGTGTGTAGCGTCTTTATAAGCTATTCCGTAATTCATAATTTCTGTAATTTTTTCCTGCAAATCGTCTTTTCTTTCTATAGGCACGAAATATTTTGAAAATTCATATATGTATGATAAAACAAAAGTTCTTTTTACTAAATCGTGATTTTTAGAATTTTCATATTCGAGCATATATGAGGCTACGAGCTCTAAATCTCCTTGTCTGATTTTTTCTTGTATATAAAGTTTCGCTTGTGTTTCAAGTGAAACCTTTAATGAAGTTTGAGAATCATATGGCCGATTGTAACAACAGTTATCAAGATAAATTCTCAAAATAAATTTTCACTCCTTACTATTTATGAGCTTACTAAGTTCATCAATTTTGGCATCAATGACCCTGTCGAGTTCATCGCGCCGTCTAATAAATTCGCCCATTGTTTCTTCGGGACTCAAAATAATTTTTTCTTCAGCAGGATAGTCGCATAAATCTAAGTTACAACCGTTTGTTAAAATTTCTTCAGCTGAAAATTTTTTGCTTTTCCAGTTACCTTTATCGTCCTGAACTTCAATGCGATTATCCCACCATTCGTCAACAGGTTTGAAATGTTCTCGGATCATCGGCTTAGTTTTACTGAAATGTTTATAACCTTCGGGCATATCGAGGCGGTAGAACCAAATTTCTTTAGTTCTGCCAGTCTTATCGAAAAATAAAATATTTGTCGTTATGCTCGTATATGGCGCAAACACAGAGCCGGGCAGTCTTATGATAGTATGAAGGTTGAAATTTTTTAGAAGATTTGATTTAATATTAAGTTTAGTTCCATCGTTACCAAATAAAAATCCGTCTGGCAAAACAACAGCCGCGCGTCCATTATTTTTCAAGTTGTACATGATGACATTCATAAATAAATCCGCCGTTTCGGAGCTACGAATGTCTTTAGGGAAGCCTTTTGAAATTCCTGGCATTTCTCTACCGCCGTATGGGGGATTCATCATTATTACGTCAAATTTTTCATTTTCAGTAATATCAAGAATATTTTTCTCAAGAGAATTTTTATGAAAAATCTGTGGATTATTAACTCCGTGAAAAAGCATATTTGTAATACAAAGAATATAAGGAAGCTGTTTTTTCTCGACACCATAAATTGAATTTTCAAATTTTTCACGGTCATTAGCTTTCTTGACTTTTGATTCAAGAACTTTCAACCAACTTGTTAAAAAACCTCCTGTGCCGCAAGCAAAATCAGCGCAGATTTCACCGATTTTAGGATTAATTTTTTCAGCAACGAAATCAGTAACAGCTCGGGGTGTATAAAATTCTCCTGCATTACCTGCGTTTTGTAACTCTTTTAAGAATATTTCATAAATTTCACCGAATGCTCTCGTGTCTTCATAAGAATTAAAATCCACAGCATCAATTTCGTTAATAACCTTACGTAGTGCAACGCCGTTTTTCATATACTGTTTTGCGTCATCAAATACAGTTCGTACTACGGATTTATATGTTGGCGTGTTAGCGTCAACTGTTAAATTTTTCAATGTTGGAAATAATTCACGGTCAACAAACTCTAACAGTTTATCGCCAGTAATGGATTTTCCATTTTTGTCTGGATGTGCCCAATTTCTCCAGCGAAAAATTTCAGGAATGATCGATTTATAGTTATCGTTTTCAAATTCCCAATCGTATTCTCTTGCATCGTAAATTTTTAAGAATAAAATCCACGCTAATTGCTCTATTCTTTGTGTGTCGGTATCACTTCCTGCATCATCTCGCATAATATCTTGAATCTTTTTAATTAAACCGCTTAAATTACTCATGTTTTATCCTGCCTTATAAATTATTTCTTCTAACTTCCGTAACGCTTCAGTATAGCCTTCTTTGCCGTCGAAATATGAAATTATTTTTGACGGGCTGCCAAATTTATTCAACGGATCGGATTTTAGAATGGCGTTATTTTCTATTTCAAAAACTCCTAAATCTTTGTATTTTTCGAGAAGAGTTTCAAGAATTTCTCTTGCTGTTCCTGAATATTTGCTGAAAAAATCGCTTCGTTTGACTTTTTCGGCGCGTTCTGCCCTTGTTAAAGGCTTTTTATCAAAGGCAACATGGCAGATAAAATCGAAGTCATCAACATCAGCCATATTTTGCTCACGTTTCAGAACTTCGAGATCGAGTCCCTTTTCTTTGAGAAGCTCGTCAAGTTCGCGTTTTTTCTTCATACTTGACCATTTGAGAATAAAATTATCGAGCGTAGCAAATTCTCCACATACGCTTCTCTTTGTGTAGTCAATAATGCTTTCTTGCCTTAAAAGTTTTCCGCTT
Source organism: Synergistaceae bacterium (assembly GCA_017475805.1). The sequence continues at coordinate 13,891 of JAFVEW010000251.1, forward strand.
GCGTCATAAATTAAAACTCTCTTCTGAATTATAAAAACTGAACAGCCGTCTTTATCAACAATAGGCTTTTGCTGTGGTGGTAACGGCGGTAATGGTGGCCAATCAATAATAGGATGTTCAGGGGACTTTTTACCTTTTCCAAAATCAGGATCAATATCAATAGGACCGTCCCAATCAGGGTCAGCGAAATGCCTACTAACTCCGCGTAAATCCATAATTACGAATGAAAGTTTATCAGCTTTTTCTACAATCCGTGTTCCGCGTCCTATAATTTGCTTAAACTGTGTCATTGACGAGATATTTTTATCGATGACTATTAATTTTACAGTTTTTGTATCAACTCCTGTTGATAATAATTCTGAAGTTGTAGCGATAACAGGATAAGGCTCGGCAATAGAAATAAAATATTCAAGTTTACTTTTGCCGTAATTATCGGAGCTTGTAATCCTTACAACGTAATCAGGGTGATTTTTCATCATATCAGCGTTTAGCTTTGTAAGTTCCGCTCTCATTCTTTCAGCCGCGTCTTGATTAGCGCAAAAGACTATAGTTTTCTGCATTCTATCTGAAGCCTTTAGATAATTTGTAATTTCTTCAGCAACAGCTCTGACTCTGTCCTGTAAAATTATGTTGTAATCGTAATCAAGATTATTATAAATTCTGTCTTCAATTTCGTTGCCGTAAATATCTTTTTGACCTTTGACTGGTCGCCAACCGTCTGCGACGTTTAAGACAGGCTCAACAACTTTGAACGGAGCTAAAAATCCGTCTTGAATTCCATCGTTAAGACTATATTTATAAACAGGCTCTCCAAAATAGTTTATATTAGAAGCATATTCAGTTTCTTTTGGGGTTGCTGTCATACCGAGTTGAGTCGCCGAAGAAAAATATTTCAAAATATCATGCCATTGTTTGTCAGCATTGGCCGAACCTCTATGACACTCATCAATAATAATAAAATCAAAGAAGCCAGGCTTAAATAATTTTTCATAGCGTTTCTCACCGTCATCGCCTATCAGCTGTTGATATAACGAAAAATAAACTTCATAACTTGTAATTTGCCTATCTTTATCCTGTGAATAATTTATTTTATGTATAAATTTTTTAAGTGGGCTAAAATCCTGTTCAATAGACTGATCCACGAGAATATTTCTATCAGCCAAATACAAAATTTTGCTTTTTAATCCTGAATGAAGAAGCCGATAAACAATTTGAAAAG
>JAFVEW010000252.1 GCA_017475805.1 Synergistaceae bacterium
CGAGCAACGTAATCATGATTTACGGCGATTCCGACCCTTGGTATTTTATGAGGCTTCCTGAGACGGACAATCAGAATATCCATATATTTACCTCTTCAAAAGATGCCCACAAAGTAAAAATTAAAAACATGGAAGAGTCATTAAGCACTGAAATTAAAGCATTATTGGGCGAATGGCTCGCCGTTGAATTTGGAGCTGACGATAAAAATGTTTCAAATTCTTCAGGAAGCGGCTGTAATTTAAGATTTTCGCTTTTAAGTTTTAATCTTTTGTTAATTGCCATGCTGTTTCGACGCAGGCATGATTAAAACGTCATCGTTTTTTAAGGTTACTGGAGGCGGAAACGCCCTTAAAAATCTTCCGCCTCTGTCATTGGATAACGGCGTACTGTCAGGCAATAGAATGCCGTTAATGTTGGTTAAACCGTTATTGCCATGTTTAATTAAATCCCCTGAAAGCCCTGCAACTATTCTTAATTCTTATGTGTACACAAGCTCAGAGCGTATTAGCGAGCATTAGGACTCTTTCCAGCGTAAGCCCTGAACATTCTGCTATTTCTTCAAGCGATAACTTGCCAAGTTTAAGAACGTTTAAGGCAACTTCTTCTTTTACCTTTTTACGTGCTTTTTCACGCAATTCTTCAAAATAATCACTCACGATTTTTATCCCTGCAAAAGTCAGACCGTTGAGAACAACGCCTTATAAAGTTGTAGCAAGCATTTGGACTTTTTTCAACGTAAGGCCTGAACACCTGGCTATTTCCTCAACTGTCAGCTTACCAAGTTGTAGAAGTTTAATAGCAATATTTTCCATATCCTTTTTATGTGCCTGCTTTATAGCTTTTGTCCGCAATTCTTCAAAATAATCACTCACGATTTTTACTCCCTCCTCGTCTTCTTTCAAAAATTTTATCCGTGCCGCAAGACGCGGATAAAACATCTCATCGGCTTTCGTGCAACGCAAATCATGAACTAATTTTCCCACTTCCGTTCCGTCATCTTTTGCTGAACCGTTGATATATATCAAGTGAGAACCATCATCAAAAGGTTTCATGCTCCCGTCTATGTATTTGTGAATGGTATATATCGTCTGATTCATTCCAAGAACGTCATTCAGCGTAATAAAGATAACATAACATTCAGGAAGTTCCTTGAAATCCTGTCCTGCTTTCAAGTTATGAACGTCAATCATTCCTGTATGAAATCTTGCCCGTCTCGGATCAGCACCTTCATCTGCCTGTTGAATCTCTATGTTGTACAAAACTCCGTTGCTGTCTTCCGCGAATACGTCCAAGTAAACCGAACGCTTAAATCCTTGAAAAAATTTCTGCGTCCGCGCTGTTTTTACAACTAAGTCCTGCTTCTCCAAAATCACGCGCAACATTTCTTCGACACATGGAATATTATCTTCGAGAGCTAAGTTCATGAAATCATTGTTCATCAGCGTCATCTTTGCGATTTCTTCCCGTGTCTGAAGCGTAATTTTATTTGCAACGCGCTTCGGCATTTACAGACCTCCTATTCTACATCGTGCTGCTAAATTCTTCCATCATTGTCTTAAATTCCCGATATTTGTCAAGATTCTTTTCTAAATCCCTGCGGATTAAATTATTGATATAAGCCGTTATATTTCCCCTGAAGAAATACGAGCCAAATTCTACCCCCTCATATAATTCTATCGGAATTGCAAGCGAAATTTTATGGACTTCGCCTTTTGCTGGTCTGCCGCTTTTGCACTTTGCCGTAACAGTCGGCAACGGTTCTGTTTCTCCCCTAAATTCAGCAACGCTTTGAGCCGCCTTGTTCGTATAAATTCCTTTAGCCATTTGAAATTTTCTCTAAAATCTCGTCAACAAAATTTTTATAGTCCTTAGCCGTGGCACTGTCCGGCGCATACTCGTTCAAAGGCACATAATATTCCGTTAATGCTTCCGTGCATGAAACGCTCTCGCGGATTTTCGTTTTGAAGCACTTGCTGTTTAATTTTTCCGCAAGACTGGCGGCGAGTTCGCCCATACGCTTGGATTTTCGCGTCCGTTCTTTAGCCTTGACCGTCAGAATGCCCATGACTTTCAGATTTTCATTATTGTCCCGTGCAAGTTCAAGGGCTTCCGAGAAGTCCATCAGACCGTCCAATGACCAGCCTGATTCTTCAACTGGAATTATCACGTAATCTGCCGTCGCAAGAACATTTTTCAGAGCAACCCCGATTGACGGCGGCGTGTCAATTATCACGTAGTCATATTGCCCGTTAATGGATTTCAGCGAACGTTTCAAGTGCGTAAATCTCCGCTCATCGACTTTGACCATGTTCTCGGCATCAGCCAGCAACTTGTCGGAAGCGATTATGTCGCCTTTTAACGTGTGCTGAACACAATTCGCCGCAGGTTCATCGCCGCAAAATATATCGAGGACGGTCGCCTGTCCCTGCGTCTGGGCTTCATAAAATTTCGTGCTGTTGCATTGAGCGTCAGTATCGACTAACAGAACCTTAAAACCTCTGCTTCTAAGTTCCTGTGCAAGGCAAAGGCTTGTCGTTGTTTTTCCTACCCCGCCCTTTTGATTTGATAAGGCTATGCGAATTATTTTTATCATCTCATTTCTATATATTTTTTATAAATTAGATAAATTATATAATATTTTTTGAAAAATTAAATGCTTTATAAAAAATAAAACATCTTATTTATTTTAAGTTACTAATAAATAAAAATTCTATGAATAACTGTCCAAAAGTGAGCAGTTTTGGGATTTTTTTTCAGTGCTGTAAAATACGCTAAAAATGCGTTATCATAACTTACACTCATAAATGGATGTGATTTTTTGATTTTTGGCTATGCTCGCGTAAGCACAAATTCTCAGGCTCGGGACGGAAATTCTCTCGAAGCACAAATTAAATTACTTAAAGACGCAGGAGCGGAAAAAATTTTCTCGGACGTTTTCAGCGGCTCGAAAAATGCGCGTCCCGAACTTGATAAACTTTTGAAAATAATTCAGCCCAACGACACGCTCATCATTACGAAACTCGACAGAATAGCCCGAAGCGTCATTAACGGCATTCAGCTGATAGAAAAGCTCAACGATAAGGACATAATCATCAATGTCCTGAATATGGGAATAATTGACGATTCTCCGACTGGAAAGTTAATCCGAAATATTATGCTGTCGTTCGCCGAGTTTGAGCGCGATTTAATTATGCAACGGACTCTCGAAGGCAAAGCAATCGCTAAACAGAATCCTAATTTTCGTGATGGTCGTCCGAAAAAATTTTCGAGAGCGCAAATTAACCACGCCCTCGAACTTCTGAAAACTCACTCTTATAATCAAGTCGTAGCTATGACTGGCATAAGCAGGGCAACTATCGCAAGAGCCAAAAGTGTTCAAAAACTAATATTTAATGAATAAAATAATATACATAATATAAAAGCATATGAAGCATAATATATATTGTAATAATTTAATATAATAATAGTTATTATCTAATATGCTTTTACATATGAAGTATATCTAAAAAATATATACAGTATATAAGGCATTAGAAGCATATGAAGTAAAATTAAGAGCATTTTTCAGTCCGCAAAAATTTGAATTTATATTTTGAGAGTGAAAAATCTCGGCTTTCAGAATCGGGACAGATAAAAAAATCCGCCCTACAAAATTTTGACAAATTATCATCATAAAAATATAATAACATTTAAGACATATTATTTAAGCATATGAACTATAAAAAAATTCATATAAATATTTGTAATTTACATAAAATCTTCATATGTTTAAGCATAATAAGCATATGTCATAAACATTCAAGATATTCAAAGCATATGAGGTGAAAAATTGAAAACTTTTATTCTTGCGAATCAAAAGGGCGGTGTCGGAAAATCAACTTCTGCCGTCAACATTGCTTCAACCCTAAAAAACAAAGGAAATAATGTTTTATTTATCGATGCAGATCCGCAAGGAAATTCTACGGATTCTTTCAAAGCAAAAATTAAAGACGTTCCTACCCTTTATGATGTAATTCTCGATGATGAGCGTATTCCTATAGCTGAAGCCGTCCAAAAACTTGAAATGGGCGATATCGTCGCTTCCGATCCGCTTCTGACGAAAGCCGATTCCGTTCTTCTTAATGACGTTGAGGGCATTTACCGTTTTCAAGATGCTCTGGCAAATTTCTCAGGCTATGATTTTGTCATTATTGACACTGCGCCATCAATGAACAGTCTGCTTCATTCATGCCTTATCGCGGCTGACCGCGTTATTATTCCAGTTACGGCAGACCGATACGCAATTCAAGGACTCTATCAGCTGAACGACACGATTAACGCCGTCAAACGCCGCCAAAATAATAAATTGAAAATTTCGGGGCTGCTCCTGACAATATATTCAGAAAGACGCTTGCTGGACAAAGTAGTCAGGGAGACTTTGGAAAAAACTGCCCACGAGATGAACACAAAATTATTTTCGACAACAATCCGCGAGAGCGTCAAAGTCAAAGAAGCCCAAGCACTGCGAAACTCCCTGATGGATTACGCACCCGATTCTACAACCGCGTCTGATTATAATAATTTCGTTAATGAACTTTTGAAAGAAGAGGCTTAAAAACATGGCAAGAAAAAAATTCCCCGACCTTGCGGAAGATTTCGCTGAAAGCGTCCCTGCCCCTGTCGATACTCCGCAAGTGCGTCCCGAAAACGAAAGCACTTACATTTCAAGAGCCGTGGCAAGCCAAATAGAAAATTCACGGCAGGATAAAGTCATCGAAAACCGCAATTTGGAACTCGGAATGTCCCAAGGGCGAAAAGGTTTGAAACTTAAACGCATGACTATGGCATTCTCAGATATGAATTACGATTTCATGAGAACTTATGCGCGTCAAAAGGGCATCAGCGCAACACAGCTTGTTAATGACCTGCTTTCGGAACTCCGCAAAGCCGTTTATAAATATTGATGCTTTTAGGATTGGAGTTATAAAAATGAAAAAAATTATTTCAGAAATTCAAAAAGCCAATGAAAACGAACAAGAAAAAAATTTGATTTTGGCGGAAGCTAACAGGATAGGAGTCAGAGCCGCCGCAGAAAAACATGGTCTGCCTTGGCAGCGCGTGGCTTTTTGGAAAAAGAAAGCTCAGGAAAGTCCGTCAAGCAAAATCATAATTCAGTCGCCGATTGGCGGAGAAATTTCAGCCGAAGAAATCCTCGTGAAAATCGGAGAAGCCGACAGAATTTATGTCCGCGTTGACGAAAACAAAGCCTACTGGGTCAAAGGCAAAGAAAGCGGCTTCATTAACTTATGGTAAACCGTAAAAAATTTTAAGCGTGTAATATTTCCGTTTCCTCTTTGAATGTCAAAGGGGAAATTTTTTTTATCGTTCATCAGTGCCGTTAAAAGTCTAAAAATTCGCATGACATTAACAATCTCTGGTCAAAAACTGCTCCAGAGCCGGATTAAAAAATTGTCCGTATCATGCACTCACAGAATTAAAATTTTTGAATCTTTTTTGCTCATTCCTCCTTTGAACTTGAAATTTTTTCGTAAAGATTCATCAGCGCGCTCACGATTTCTTCTTCCGAAATATTTTTGTCGAAACCGTAAGCCTCGCAGACCGCCGCGTCATTAGCCTTGTGGGCTTTCAATAACTCTTCGGGCATCGTCAAAGGGTCGTATAAATCCGCAAGCGAACTTTCGGGGAATTTTTCACGGGCTTCGAGAATTTTTTTCGCGGCCGATTCGATTTTTGAAACTGACTTCTGGACACCGTGTCCAAAAGTCGGCCACGGGAAATTGTTATAAACGATGTCTTTCGAGTAGCGGTAATCGCTTTTTAACCGTCCTCCGACAGCCCTCATCCAAGCCATGTGAATGCTCGAAGTTAAAACTCCGAAATGATAGAGCGTCGCGTCAGGGATTGTCTGAATCTGATTCGTCGGAATTACGTCAGAGTTCAGATAAGCCATCGGAATATATTTTCGGTTTTCAGAAGAAACCATCGGCAACGCGATATATTTTTCAGGGTTGTTCGTATCCCTGAAAGTGGTCGGCGTCTCGGCTAATTTCTGAGTCCCCTTGTCTTTCATGTTGAGGCGGTTATCACGGCACAATTTAACTCTCTCAACGACTTTTGAATTTTTATGAATCTCATTCGGGGGAACGCCGACTAACAATAAGACATAGCGTTTTTCATTGTGCAACAGCTCGCGTCCGCCCATAAGCCGTTTTATGTGCGGAAAATTCCCAAAGAGCGGCAAGTCTCCGGCTTCAATTTTCAAAGCATCGCCGTCTAACGGAACATTCCCATTTTTCATGGCAGGGACATCGCATAAAGGCTTTGACCTTATTCCTATGAAAACATCGGGCGCGTCTGTCAAATAGCCGTTAATATGCTGAACACAGTTCGGTCGGTTTTCAGAATCAAAAATTATTTTTCTGCTCCGTTCAACGCAACTGAAACCGATGATTACGCAATGGACTGCGGCTTTATCTTTCGCTTCGCTGAGCCATCGGAATGTTTTATAAGCGAAGTTAATGAAAATTTTTTTGTCGTTAAGCAGAGGTTTCCACAAAGGCGCAACCTGTTCGCCCTGAGTTACTGAATTTGTCGAAACTAACGCGCACTCGACATTCGTCCCTTGAATGTAATCAGCGGCGATCATGTACCAGCAAGCCACGTAGTCAATATCCTTATAATCAAAGAATTGTCTGACTTCCTTATGCTGCTCCTCTGAACAATAGCGTCTTCCCACGAACGGCGGATTGCCCATAATGAAATTCAAGTCTTCGGGCTTAACGACTTCGCGCCAGTCAATTTTTAAGGCGTTGGCTTCAACGATGTTGTTGAACGATTTTAACGGCAAAAATTCATCAATGTTCTGGACGATTCTTTTCGTCTCGTTCCACATCTGAGCCTCCGCAATCCATAGCGCGGTCTTAGCAACGGAAACGGCAAAATCGTTAATTTCAATTCCGAAAAACTGCGAAATTTTTACCTGAATCGGCGAAAAATCCCCCGAAGCAAAATTTATCTGCTGTTTCGTGAGTTCAAGAAGAACTTTATTTTCGAGCCTCCGCAATGACAAATAAGTTTCCGTCAGAAAGTTCCCTGAACCGCAAGCAGGGTCAAGAAATTTCAGCGAACTCAATTTTTTCTGGAACGCATTTAATTTTCGCGTCCTTGAACTTCCCGCGGGCATATTAAAAATTTCTTCAAATTCAGAGTTCAGAGCGTCTAAAAATAAAGGCTCAATGACCCTGTGAATATTCTCGATGCTCGTGTAGTGCATTCCGCCGAATCTCCGCGTTTCGGGATTCAAAGTCGATTCAAAAACCGCGCCGAAAATCGTGGGGCTTATGCTGCTCCAGTCGAAGCCCTCGGACATTTCGCCCAAAATTATTTCGAGAGGCTCGCCGTCAAGCTGCGGAATTTCGATATTTTTTTCCTCGAACAAGCCGCCGTTGACATACGGAAAATTTTTCAAGTCCTCATCAAGATACGGGTCGCGCTTTTCAGCTTCCTGCGACAGAACCTCGAACAGGTCCATCAAAGCCCTGCGCGGATTGCTCTGCTTTTTCAGAAAATCATGAAACTGATTTTTCGAGAATAATTCAGAATCTTCTGCGTAAAGCATGAAAACTATCCTGACGCAGAGGATATTGAGGCTTCTCAAAGAATCTTTGCTGTCGGAATTTTTATAACGTTTTTTGAGTGCGTCATAAAGCTTCCCGACAAGCGCGCCTGCCCTGACCGAAATTTCTTCCTCGCGGATTTCTTTCGGAGTCGCGGCATTCGGGTCGGCGATAAATAAAAACTTGCGCCATTCACGTTCAAGATTTTCGAGCCTGATAATTTCGGGGTCAGCTTTCGGGCGTTCCATATCGTGAACGTGAAATTCCTGAAAATTGCACGTAATAATCCAGCGGGCGCGTTCAGAATCGGGCAGCCAGTCCGAATATCTCTTAGCCTGTTCAAACGGTGTCATTAACGAGCCGTCAGACTGTTTCGCGGACTTAACGTCAATAAAACTTTTATGTTCAAGCTCCACGCGCTTCTCAAAATCAATCAATTCTGTCGGGTTATCGACTCCGCAAACTTCACGGAGAAACTCAATCCAGAATTTTTGAGTATCGCTTTTTTCATCGCCGCGATTTTTCCAGCGTTCAATAAAATTTTTCAAATTCTCACCTTTCATTTCAACAACAACCTCCTTTCAGATCCAATTTTCCGCATTGCCATCTTCCCAAAAATCGGGGTGGCGGACGTGCCAAAAACACGAAAAACGGGGGGCGCGTTTTATAAAAACCATATCTCCGACTTCCAGCCGCTTCTTTCTCGAAGAAAACAAACCATGTCGAACTGAACTTTTCATTTACCTCCAGTCCGACTCCCTGAGTCATAAGCCGATCGAAATTCTCCAGCCAGCCCCGTTGATTCCGTATAAAACTTTCTAAGACTTCCCCTAAAATCTCAGAGGAGTCATTTTCCATAAACTCACTATAGGAATAATAGTACTCTCTCTCATCAATCCCCCTCATAATATAAGGAAATTTTCTGCCACTCAATATAAATTCAGTATCTATCGGCGTTTTTGTGGCAAAATTCGCGGCGAAATTTTTGAGAAAAACTTTCAAAATCATGATACGCATTTTTACGGAGAGAGCCGTTAAATTTTCATTTTCCGACTCTTCCATTTTTGCCGATTCGAGGGCAAGGGCTTCACGGGCTTTCTGCTTATGGCGGTACCAAGTCCGTTCTGATTTTCCTTCGTCTTTCCAAGGCTTGAGGATTCTGAGCGGGATTTTTTTCGGCTTCTTTTCCTTTTTCGGGAAGTATCTCAGGACTTCAAGTTCAGCCTGTTCCGAAACCGTAATGCCCAATGCTTCGATAATGGTTTCGGTTTTAGCCTTATATAATTCCTCGTGCCTTGTGAATTTATTTCTCAGCGTCCCGAAAAGAGCCGCGTAAGTCTCGATTTTGAACTGCGTCCCGTTCTTATTGATCAATTCGACCATTAGGGCGTCAAATTCTTTGCAGCCGCTGATTAACCCTGCCTGTGCCGCGCAGACCAAAGCCCAAAAGACGCTAAGTTCACGATGACCCTGCGGAACTTCGCCACGTGAATCTGCCCTGCGTTCCATTAACTTCACGATGTCAGCGTAACGCCGTGCCGCCTGTCTCGCGAATGAACCCGTGCGTTTTTTCGGCGCGATTTTGAATGACGCGAGATTTTTAATGTCGCGTTCAGCCTTAGCCTTTGCTTTTTCTGCGGCTTTTTTCTTTTTATATTTCCTGACTTCGGGCTGTGAGAATCTCAAAACGCGGTTCGCAAGGTCATCGAATTTATATTTCGCGTTGAATTTCAGAATTTCTGCTTTTTCATTCAAAAATTCATCAACGGGCATAAACGCTGAAAATTCCTGATATTCAGAATTATCCCTCGCGCCCCAGTCCGCGAAATGATAATTTATTATTTCCTGCGTCCTCTGCCAGCGCGAGAGGGCTTTGCCGGGCAGACAATCAGAATATTTCCAGACTGCTATCAGTTTCCCGTTCAAGGCTATTATCGCGTTGGGAATTTGGAATCCAAAGCCGCTCCAGTATTCAGCACAACGGGCTTTAATTTTTTCTGATTTTTCTTTGAGGTTCGCGTCCGAAACTTTTTCAGCCGACAGGACGGCATAATTACAGTAGATTCTCTGAATCGCGTTTAATTCAGCCCCGTTAATTTCCGCGATCGAACTGCTCGAAGCACGGAAATTAACTGACGGCGAATTTTCCGATTTTAATTTCGATTTCGGCGCAGATTTTTCGATTTTTTCAATTTCAGAGTCTTCGCCGACATCACCATAGCCGGGAATTTTGAAAATTATTTCTGCGAACTCTTCAAAATCGTAGCGTTCAGAATTTGAATAAACGACCCTGACATCGCGGTCAATGGTTTCGGGCTTGCTGTTCTTTGTTCCCGGAACTCTCAAAACTCTCGCAGCGTCTTTTGCCTGAGAGTCAGCTCCGAAACTTTCAAAAATTTTCCAGAGCCGTCTCTGAAGCCTCGTCCAGCGTGGCAATTTTTCGCGCGTTACGGCTTCTTTATAGAGCCATTTGACGTGAAGCCCGTTGCCGCTGAAAACGATTACGCCTGGCAAGGGAATTTCTTTCGAGCGGCATTCTTCAAGTATTAAATTTGCCCATTCTTCGGGCGTTAAATCTTTCTGTTCCGTTGCGAATTTCCCGTCGATGTCAAGGAAACTCAGGCTCAACGAAGCAACGTTGTCTTCTTTTCTGCTTCGGTCGCTTAAAAATTCCGCCTGAGAAACGTAAATATTTTTATCGTAAAAATCAGGCTCAGACCATAAACGCAATAATTCCTGCCATAAATCTTTTGCCTTAACGAAGGTTTGTCCCCAAGATTCTTTTTCGCTCTTGAAACTCAGACAGACGTATTTATCGCTTGCAGGGTGAATCTCCAAAACGTCCTGATAAACCTGATCGAGAAATTTTTTTTGCCTCTCTGCAAATTCCCTGAACTCAGCTTGTCGTTCCGCTTTTTCTTGTTTCTTTTTCAATTTTGAATCTGCCGAGTTCGATTTTTTGATTTTAGGCTTCGACGCGGATTTTTTAATTTTCGCGTCCGTTCCGTCAGTTTCATCACAGAATTTCAAAAATTCTTCGTTGTCTTTCTGAAAATTCTTTAATTTGTTTTCAAGATTCGGGCGTTCGATTTTTTCCTGATTTTTAATTTTTTCACGGACATAAGCGAGTCCCGATTTAATTTTTTCGGGAGTCGTTTTTTCAGCGTCATAAAGAACTCTAACGGGCGCGTCCGCATGGGTGTTGAACGTTCCAGGCACTCTCAAAAGGGTCAGGGCGTGTTTTTTCTTCGGGTTCGCTCCGAGATACTTAAAATCTTCGCATAACAGGTTCTGAACATCGTTCCAAGCAAGATTAAACGCAAATTCGTTAAAAACGACCTCGCCTTTGCCATTGCGGAAAAGATTTTCAGCTTCGCCTTTTTCATACGGCTTCTCTAACGCCCACACGAGGGCTAATTCTTCGTGATCGCCCCAAATTATCGGCTCAGGCAGACCGCGCTGACGGCAATGTTCAAGAACAAGCTCACTCATCTGTTCTCCCGATAAATTAAAATCGAGATTAAGATTTTCAGCTTCGACAGCTTCATTCAAGTCAAGAATCAGAAAATGGCAAGGCATTGACGTAACCCATTTTTCACGCAAAACGGGCTTGCCGTCCTTGTCCTTGATTTTTTCCGAAACTTCGGCGGCTGAAATCCAGTAATCTTTATCAGAATCAACTGCTCTTTTGACGTTTTCAAGATATAAATCGTTCGTTTCAAGCCAGTAAAAATTATTTTTTTTGTCAGTCTTGCTTAATCTGCCGATTATTTTTTCCTTGAAATAAACGTAACTCGCAAAAGATTCATGCCAGTCATGAATCTTTTCAAGGCTTAATTGCCATGCGTCATTCAAAAGGGAAGCGTTTTCAAATTGGCAACGTGAAATTGAATCGGAATTTTCCGATTTTTCGTTCTGATTTTTTTCTTCATAATCAAGTGTTGCCAACAGCTTACGCCTCCCTTCTAAGTTTATTTTTTGCCTTAGTCGGACGGGGCAGGGGCAATATTTATGAAATTATTTGATTTATCCTTTGACCTGTGTTAATGATAATGCTAAAATAATCGCGCTAAAAAGATTAACGCAATATTAAAGCACGACTCACTTTAATGGGTGAGAACGAATCAAAAAACAATACGAATATTTCGCTTGTATTGCGCCCCGCCTTAGTGTTCGAAACTAAGGCGAATTTATTTTTTAAGGACAATTTTACTGTTCCGCAATCAAGACTACTGAACATTTTTACTGTCCTCGTTTTCTTCGTCTTCAGCTTTGGGATGCAGTAACTCAGTTTCAGTTACTCCGAAAAATTCCGCCAGCTTAATTAGACCATCTACAGTTGGCTTACTTTCTCCTTTTTCCCAACGACAGACAGTGGATCTTTCAGCACCAACAAGACGACCTAAACCAGCCATCGAGAGATTCATTCTCTTACGATAACGTCTGATTCCATCTTTAAGTACCATAAAATCCACCTACTTTCATAAAAATATATCAATGTACGTATTATACATATTGTTGTTATTTTTTCAACGCATCGACAATTATATCATAGCATCTGATACATGAAAATACATTTGCTGTCATATCGAGGCTTTAATCTTCTGTGCAATTCATCTTCTTGTTCAGCAGGAAGCCTGTTAAAGCCATATCCGCCGTACTGCTTTATAAGCCCATCAAACGGCAACGCGAAAATATATATTATTTTTACTCCGACAAGTGCGGCAATATTTTTTACGAACGGCTTTATAAAATCAGTGAAAATTGTAAAACCTATGCCTTGTAGCTTAGGGTGCTTACTTACATAGGCATTATTTACAGCAAAATTTGCCAACTCTATTCCGGGAAGCGTATCAAAGTCAGCCGCCGCGCCTGTACCTCCCTCATTGAATGAAATCAGACCAGCTTTCAATGAAAAATATCCGACAAATTCTGAAGAATTATTATCCCTGACAAAATAAGTTCTCATAATTCCGCTGTTTTCATCATTAACAGCAGCATTTTTAAGATAATCAGCAAGCCCCTCGCCACGAACATCTTTTACGGAAAAATTCTGAATATCTTGAATGTCGTTTTTTGATGCTCCAAGATGTTCGCAATAAAAAGTATCGTTTTTAAGCATTGGCATTTGCAGTCTCCACAGCCATTTCTTCTTTTCTTATTTTAAGCATTTCGGCAACTAAGCGCGCACTCTCAGCTTTCATTTTCTCATCATCAACAGGCGGCGTATTCAAAATATGCTTGAATATCGCTCTTCCCAAGTCTGGCGGAAGATTTGTCATGCAAGGTCTCCCATATCTGCGACTGTCAATTACACTCATTCTTTTCACCCCTAAATTAAGTTTTGAATTTTTGAAAATTATAACTGAATCACGCCGCTTTTTCATAAATGACATCGCTTTTCTCAGGCGCGTCAATTTTTGAACGTTCCGAAAAAACTTTATCGAGGAAGTATAAAATCTGCTTTCCGTAAATCGGAGGGAATCCTGCCGAAAAAATTAACATATCGCCGGGTTCGGTAATATTCTGATTAACGTCTTTCACAGGTCCGGGCAATCTCATAATTTCGTCAGGAGTTAAGACGGCTCGTTGAACTTCCTGCTGGGACTTCGTTACGCTCTTTTTTGCGAAAATTCCCGTTCCGCCCTGAAATGAAATGCTTTCCTGCTCCTTAATTACGGTCGTTACGCCGAGTCTGTCGGATAAATATTTTGCCGTTTCGACTTTATTCGGAGCGTAAGCTACCGTGATGTGGCAGTTCGAGGTTATCGATTCGTCTTTGCCGTATGCCGCGTCAAGCTGTGCCTTATCCTGACAGATTAAATAAGCCTTTATGTTCCAGCCGCCGAAATAAGCTATCGCCTGTTCAAAAATTCCCAGCTTCCCTAACGCAGGAAATTCGTCCAGCAAAAGTAAAAGTCGGTGCTTATATGGAGCTTTCATTTGACCGCCGCGAAATTCCATTTCAGGCATAAGAATGAAAATCAGCTGCGAAATGAAAAGTCGGACGAGTGGCTTCAACCGCTGAATATTTGTCGGATTTAAGACGAGATAAAGCGACACGGGCGAATCGTTATCCATGATGTCCTGAATCCTAAAATCGCTCACTGCCGTGTTTCTCGCAACAACGGGGTCGGTGTAAAGTCCCAACTTAGCGACTGCGGTCGATAAAACTGACGAGGCTTCTTCTTCGGCGCGATTCAGCATTTCATTCGCAACCTGTTCAACTACGGGATGACAGGGGCTTTCACGCACTTTGCCTGTCGGGTCGTAAAAAACATCGCCATCGCGCTTGTGTTCGTACTGCTTCCACGAATTTGCCATGTCCTCATAGCCGTTGCCCGTGAGTTCGTGCAAAACTTCGGATAGATTCCCCGTCCTGCCCTCGTTCCGCGCCCTGTAAACAACGTGAGTTATCGCGCCGATTAACAAAGACCGCGCAGTCTGCTCCCAATGCCCGTCAACGCCCTTGCCGTCAGGGTCAACTAAGAGCGTCGCAACGTTCATAACATCGCCCGTTTCGTAAACCGTCCCGATTCGGATTTCTGCGAGAGGATTGTAACGTGCGCTCCGTCCCTCGATTGCGTCAGTCGGATCCCAGCGCAAAACCTTATGCCCGTTCTGATGCCGC
>JAFVEW010000253.1 GCA_017475805.1 Synergistaceae bacterium
CTTTCATTAGATACTGTTGTAAATGCGATTTCTTCAGCTGATGTAAAAGCGTTTATGCGTGTTCCTGGTATCGGCAAGAAAACCGCTGAACGTCTATGTTTTGAGCTTAAAAATATTGCAAGCCTAAAGACAATGGCACAAGATTTAGATACAAAATCATCAAGCAATCAAGGGCATGTTGAGAACGTAATTGACGCTTTGTTATCGCTTGGATTTACTCGTGCTGATGCCGGAGGAGTTATAAATCTTTTGCGAGCTGCTCACGGTGAAGATTTTAACAAACTTAGCGAGGAAGATTTACTAAGAATGTCATTGAGGGAGCTTCACAAATGAGTGAGAATTTAATTACACCGTCAAGGATTTTTGACGTTCCAAGAAACCCTGATGATATAACAGTTCGACCTAAATATCTTGACGAATTTACTGGACAGGAAAAACTAAAAGAGAAGCTAAAAATTTATATTTCAGCAGCAAAAGGACGCTCTGAACCTTTAGATCATATTTTATTCTATGGGCCTCCTGGGCTTGGAAAGACTACACTTGCCGGAATTATCGCGCAAGAAATGGGCGGCCAGTTACGTACAACAACAGGGCCTGCATTGGAACGTGCCGGAGATTTAGCCGCAATAGTCTCAAACATAGAGCGCAACGACGTTTTATTCATTGATGAAATTCACAGAATGCCGCCTCAAGTTGAAGAAATTTTGGATCCTGCAATGGAAGATTTTACGCTTAACATAGTTGTTGGCAAAGGTCCTTTAGCACGCACGATAGCTTTGAATTTGCCTAAGTTCACGCTTTGCGGAGCTACAACAAGATTAGGGCTTTTAACTTCGCCATTGAGAGCGCGTTTTGGTATAGTTGAGCAGCTTGCGTTGTACACAGACGAAGAACTTTCTAATATCTTAATGCGTGCGGCAAGCGTTCTTAACGTTAATATAAACAAAAATGCAACTATCGAAATTGCAAAACGTTCAAGAGGTACTCCGAGAATTGCGTTAAGATTATTGCGTAGAGTTCGCGATGTTTCAGCAGTTCAGAACGGCTCAGACAGCGAGATTGACGCAAACACAGCTATTCATGCTATGGATATGTTAGAAGTTGACGCTACAGGCTTAGATGAGGGCGACAGAAAAATTTTGCGTGCAATTATAGATTTATTCAATGGTGGTCCTGTAGGTTTAAGCACTTTAGCAGCTGCGTTAAACGAAGACGCTCAGACTATCGAGGACATTTACGAGCCTTATTTAATACAAAAAGGTTTATTGGAACGAACGTCGCGAGGACGCAAAGCAACTGTGAACGCATATTCGTACTTAGGGAGGGCAGTTATCAGTGATTTTCAGTAAAATTTTTAAGAGAAATAGATTAATTTTACTTTTTATTTTTTTATTATTAGTAAGTTCTGTATCGTTCGGCGAAAATATTTATTCTAAACCCGCTAATTGGGCTTATTTTGCTGAAGGAGACGGCAATGTAGATTTATTTTTGATAGCTCCTACAGTTGATACTAATGATGAGTATAACATGTCGCTTTCTGATGATTATACGATGGGAAATTTTTTAGGAGCTTTGAATATGCAGCGCGGTATTTATGAAGATTTAACGCGAATGTACGCGCCTTATTATCGTCAAGCGTCGCTAAAAGTATATGACCTTCCTGAAGTATCACGCGATAAATATTTGGATATTGCGTATAAAGATATTTCTGAAGCATTCGCTTATTACTTAAATTATGAAAATAAAGGCCGTCCGATTATGCTTGCTGGATTTTCGCAAGGAGCGCAGATGTGTTATAAACTGCTTGAAGAATTTTTTAGAGATGAGGAACTTCAATCTAAGCTTGTAGCAGTCTATGCGATAGGCTGGCCTCTTGATGCAGAATTTGTTAAAAAAAATCCGCATATTAAACCTGCTAAATCTGAAAATGATTTTGGTGTAGTAATTGCCTTTGACTGTGAAGCCCCTGATATTACGGCAACGCCGCTTATCCCTGAGAATGTAACGGCATATGCAATTAACCCGTTAAATTGGAAAACAGATGAAACTTTTGCAGATAAAGATTTGAATTTAGGAGCTTGTTTCACTGATTACAGCGGCAAAATAAAAAGCGAAATTCCAAATTTTTGCAGTGCATATCTTGATACAAAACGCGGAGTTGTAAAAATTCCTGATTTAGGAAGCTCTGACTATCCGCCCGTTGTCAAGTTTTTGCCTACGGGAGCTTATCATGTCTATGATTATCAGTTCTTTTTTAGAAATTTACAACAAAATGTAAAAACAAGAATACAAAGTTTTGAGGGAAGGTAATGAAAAATTCACTCAACGTAAAAATAAAAGCGTTATTAGTTTGTGTTTTATTAATGGCAAGCGTCGAAAAGACAGAAGCACGCGATGTTTATGTTAGGCTTTCCGGCGGTTCAAGTTACAACATTGGAACAACAAGCGGCAATCTTGCAATGACAGACGCAGACGGCCGGCTTGCTAATCTTGGTGAAAGCACTAATATTTCAGTCTCAGGCGGCAATGTAAATATCATGGGACATTCGTTCGCAATGCCTGTCAGGCTCTCAAGTCCCGGCCTGTTAAAGTTCAATGGAAGAACATATCGAGGCAGTTTTTTAATAACACAACGCGGCGGATTGTTGAATGTTGTAGAACTTGAAAATTATTTGCGCGGCGTACTCCCTGCTGAAGTCGGCGCGTCTTGGCATGAACAGGCTTTGAGGGCTCAAGCTATCACAGCTCGAACTTATGTTTTGCGGCAAAGTCTTAACCGCGCTGATAAAGGCTATGATGTCGTGGATACTGACGCTGACCAAGTCTATAAAGGTGCAGGTGTCGAAACTGCAAAAACTAACAAAGCCGTTTCAAGCACAGCCGGAGCTGTTTTAACTTATGGCAACGAACTCGCTCAAACTTACTTCCATTCAGACAGCGGCGGGCATACAGCAAATATAAAAGACGTTTGGGGACGCGATATACCATACTTGACAGGCGTTCCTGAAGTTGTAAATTATAAATCTCCTGTTGCTGTTTGGAACGCAAGATTTTCAAGTGAGAAAATCCGCAGTGTTGTCAAAAAAGTTACAGGCGCAGACATTGGAACAATAAAAGAGATACAAGTTTCTGATGTTGACGAAGGCGGCCGTGCTATTAACATGACTTTTATAGGTACGAACGGTACTCGCACAATGAAAGCCGCGCAATTTAGGTTAAATCTCGACCCAAAAACTCTAAAGAGCACGATGTTTACTCCTTCATGCGGAGCTTTCAACGCGAAAAAGAATGATTCTACGGGCGGTGGCCTTGTCGGAGTTCACAAAACTTCAAATACAAAATCGAATTTAACATTTGAAGAAGAACAAGGTATCGCTCAAATGAGCGCGAACGGGGTTTTCACAACGACTGAATTAATAGACATGCTTACAAATCCCGACAAGAAAAAAAACTATTACAAAATAGGCCTTGATCGCAGTGCAAGGCAAAAAGTAAAAATTCCAACGCAAAAGCAAGCATCGACACCGAAGTTAAATAAATACGGTTACTCAATCGAAAAGGTCGGCAATGAATTTGTATTTTACGGACGCGGCTGGGGACATGGTGTCGGAATGTGTCAATGGGGAGCTATGGCAATGGCTGAACAAGGTTGGACAGCTGAAAAAATTTTAATGCACTATTATCCTGGAACGGTTATAAAAAGATTTAAGTGATGTTTAAGTGAGAAATATTAAACACGAAGATTTATATAAATTAAGTTCGTATTTTTACAGACTTCCGCCGGAAGCTATTGCTCAGTTTCCTGCATCTCCTCGTGATTCGTCGCGGCTTTTAGTGTGGAATGTTAAAGAAAATACAATTTTACGTGAAAATATTTTCCGTGATATTACAAATTTTTTGCGCCCTAATGATTTATTAGTATTAAATGATACAAAAGTTATACCGGCAAGATTAAAAGGCGTTCGTGAAAGCGGCGGCCAATGTGAGATTTTTTTACTCAAAAATTTAACAAGTGATTTTTTAACATGGGAAGCATTAGTAAAACCTGCACGGAAAATTCATAAAAACGCAAAAATAAAAATCGATGATGTTTTTATAAATATCCTTGAAGAGAGAGACGAGGGCATTCGCGAAATTAAGTTTGATTGCAATTCTCGTGAAGAATTTATGAATTTTTTAGATAAATCCGGGCATGTTCCTTTGCCGCCGTACATAAAAAATAATAACGATATGCGGGAGGCTTATCAGACCGTTTTCGCTCGTCATGACGGTTCAGTCGCTGCTCCTACTGCAAGTTTGCATTTTACTCCCGAACTTTTAGAAAAAATTAAAAATATTGGTGTAAAGATTTCATATGTAACTCTCCATGTAGGTCTTGGAACGTTCAGACCTGTAAAAACTCTTGATATTCGCGAGCATGAAATTCACACGGAACATTGCGAATTACCTAATGAAACTGCAGATTTAATAAAAGAATGTAAATCACGCAGCGGACGTGTCATAGCTTCAGGGACAACTGCGGCGCGGACATTGGAATCCTTTGCAAAAGACGGCGAAATAAAAACAGGCTTTCTCGATACAAATTTGTATATTTATCCCGGATATAAATTCAAAATTGTTGACGCTTTAATCACAAATTTTCATTTACCTGAAAGCTCTTTAATTATGCTCGTTGCGGCCTTTGCTGCTAATAAAGCAAAAAACTTTGGACATGAAGAAGAAATTTTGTCTCAGCTTTTAGATATTTATGAAGATTGCGCTGAAAATAATTGGCGTTTTTTCTCGTTCGGAGACGCTATGTTTATAAATTGAAAAAAATTTTTAACGTTGCTAAAATTATTTCAATCACATAAAAATTCGCATATTAAATTTTTAGGAGGCTTGAAGTAAAAAATGCCCAGCGGAATTTATAATTGCCTGTCAAAAATTGCAGAGATAATCACAGCTAACAAAGATTTCTTAACAGAACTTGACCGCGAAATCGGCGACAGCGATCACGGCATCAATATGGCGCGCGGTTTTGCGGCGGTCATGGAAAAATTATCGCCCGATGAGGCTGATATAGGCGCAGTGTTAAAGAAAACGGGTATGACACTTTTATCAAAGGTAGGCGGAGCGTCAGGCCCTTTATACGGCACGGCTTACATGGAAGCAGGAAAAGTCGTCGCAGGGAAAACAGAACTTGCTCCCGAAGATTTTAATTTGATTTTTGAGGCTGCAATCGCAGGTATTCAAAAACGCGGTAAAGCTGTCAAAGGCGAAAAAACTATGTTAGACGCAATTATCCCAGCAAGCGAAACTTACGCTAAAAAAATCTCAGAATGCTCAAATATTATCGAAGCACTTGAAGCAGCTTGCGAGTCAGCACGTGAAGGCGTTGAATAC